>DASTBI010000174.1 GCA_035712145.1 Candidatus Eisenbacteria bacterium
GAGGACGAGGGCGGAGAGAACGACTCTTCGGGCGAGTCTCATGCGTGTCTCCTGTGTGAGAGAGAGGCCGATCGAGATGGGGGGCTGGACAGGCCTCTTCGAACGCAACCGATGTGCCCGAGTGTCGACCGGACGCAAGGCGTTCGTCCCACGAGAGATGACGGGAGATCCGGTCCGTTCGGTGGAGCACGCCTGCTGCGGCGAAATGCCGCATGTGCCGCGTTCGACGGCACCTCGTCACTCGGATCGACTGGAATCGCTCTTCTCCGCCGCGAGCTTGCGCGCCAAGGTGCCCCGGTCGATGCCGAGGATGCGCGCCGCCTGGCTCTGATTGCCCGCCACGCGCTCGAGGACTTCCCGGATGTGGCGCATCTCGAGGACGCGCAGAGAGCTGGCCGCGCGCGGCACGGAGCCCTGAGACCTCAGCGCGCGTGGAAAGTGCTCGGGCCGAATCGCTCCGGCTCCGGCCATCACCGCGGCGGCGCGGAGCACGTTCCGGAGCTCGCGGACATTGCCCGGCCACGGATAGCTCACCAGCCGGTCCATGGCCGCGGGATCGATGCGAGGGGGCGAACCGGATTCGCGCGCCAGCTCGTCGATGAAGTGGCGAACCAGCGTTGGAATGTCTCCGGGCCGCTCTCGCAGCGGCGGCAGGACGATCTCCAGCTGCCGCAGGCGGTAGTAGAGGTCGGCGCGAAACGTGCCGGCTTCCACCTGGGGAGCAAGGTCGACGGCGCTGGCCGCGATCACTCGGACGTCGACCGATCGCGAAAGGCTCGTGCCGATTCGCTCGACCCGTCCGCCCTCGAGAACACGCAGCAGCTTGGCCTGAAGGCAGGCGGGGAAGCTGTCGACCTCGTCGAGGAAGAGCGTTCCGGTATCGGCCTGCTCGAACAGACCCGGGTGCTCGCTGGCGGCTCCGGTGAACGCGCCGCGCGCGTGACCGAGGAAGATGGACTCCGCCAGATCGATTGGTGTCGCGGCCATGTTGTGGGCCACGAAAGCCCGCTGCTTGCGCTGGGACTGCGCGTGAATGGCACGGGCCAGCAACTCCTTGCCGGTCCCGGTTTCGCCGATGATCAGGACCGCCTCCTGACTCCGCGCCACCGCCGGAATCAGGCGACGAACCAGCTGGATGGGAGGGGAGCACCCCACCAGGCCGAATTGGCTCTCGGCCGTCGGTTCGAGCGGGAGCGGGCGACCGGCGCAAACTCTCTCGATGGCGCAGGCGATGTCCTTGGCGCATGCCGGCTTCACCAGGAAGTCGCACGCGCCGAGCCGCATGGCCTCCACCGCGGGCCGCGCATCGTTCACCGCAGTCAGCAGGATGACCGGGACCGGTGGATCGAGTTCCCGCGCTGTCCTGAGGATCTCGATGCCGTCCGGCGGCGGCATCCGCAGATCGGTGAGCACGACGTCGAATGAACCGGTTTCGAGCTGGGCCAGAGCCTCGACGCCACTACCGCACGTGGTCAATTCGTGATCATCGCGCAGCAAGGCCGACGCGTAGCCAAGGGCCGCAGGATCGTCGTCGACGAGCAGAACCTTCATCGTCCACCGGTGAGCGCCGAAGTGGGCGCAGCGGGAAGCTCGAGCCGGCAGAGCGTTCCTCCGCGCTCGGCGGCAGTGAACGACAGGCAGCCCCCGCACGCCTCGAGGAAACGGCGCGCCGCCACGAGCCCGAGACCGGAGCCGTTCTTCGAGGGCAGCGGTCCGAACTGCTGGCCACTTGTCGCAGGAGGCCCAGGACCCGCGTCGGCGATGTCGACGATGACCGAGGCGTCGCGGCGCTCGGCTCTGACGTGGACCGCCTCACCGGGTGGAGTCACCTGAACCGCGTTGTCGAGAAGGTTGAAGACGGCGTGGACCAGCTGGCCGCGAGGGACCTCCACGTAAACCGGCCGGGCAGGGACCGCGAGCCGGATCGGCGGCTGGTTCAGCAGCACGATGGCCGAGCGCAGCACGTTCTGGATCGCGACGCGCTCGCGCTGTGCGCGGCTGGCGCCGGCCAGCGCCAGAACGTCCTCGGCCAGATCCCCCAGGCCTCGAAGCGCCCCGAGACACTCCTCGGTGGCCGAGCCAGGGTCGGCCGGATGACGAAGCCCGGCGACGTAACCCTGGATCGAATGCATCGAATTCTTGATCTGATGGGCCACACATGCAGCCGACTCTCCAAGCCGCCGCACCGGATCATCGTGGATCGCGCTGCCCCCCGCGTCGAGGAGCAGGTGCACGTGTTGCCCATCGCTCCCCACGCCGCGCCACATCTCGGCCTTCACCGTGACGCTGGTTCCCGCACCTGGCGCGAGGACCAGGGTCAACCCTCGCTGGGGCAGACCGGTGTCCAGTGTCTCGGCGACTCGTGCTCGCGACACAGCATCGGGACGGAGGATCTCCTGCCAGGGCTTCCCCACACAGCCGGCGGGATCGATGCCGAGCAAAGCGGCGCCCGAGGGGTTGAGGCGCGCGACTCGGCCGGCATGATCGATGGTCAGCAGCGCATCGCCGAGAGAGTCGCCGAGCAGACGGAGTTCCTCGGCCAGGGTCTCGGCGCGATCGACGAGCGTCACCCGCGACGTCTCGAGCATCGTCGTCTGGCGCTCGAGCATGCCGATCACTCGCCAGGTGATGGCGGCACACACCCCCACGATCCCGATCAGAATCGCAGTCGCACGCGGGTCGAGGGGGCCGCCGAACGATGCGGCGTAGAAGGCGTACCAGATGATCGCAGCTGCGGCCGCCACGAAGACGCCGCGTCGACCCAGCTGGGCGCCTGAGAGAGGAAGCTCGAGCAGATACCCGAGCACCAGCGGCGATCCCTGGCCTCCCGTCGCATGGATCATGAGTGTCCACGCCGCTACGTGGAGCCAGGAGAACCAGGCCCCCTGGCTCCTCGAGACGAAATGCACCGCGAGCTTCTGCAGCCAGGCCAGTGCCGCCGCGGCCAGCACTCCGATGACGACCAGGCGAACCGAGACCTGGTCGGGTGGCAGGAGGCCCACGGTTCCGGTCACGGCCGCGAGCGCGAAGAAGCGGAAACCGAGAATCAGGGACGACAGCGAGGCAGCGTCGGCTCGGACCGAGCGCGAATTCGGCGCTTCCAAGACAACTCCTTCTCAGACCAGCATCGGCTCGATCGCCAAGGAAGGCCTCGAGACCAAGACGTTTGGTTGTCGACCGAAGGAGCGAGCAACGGCCAGGGTCACGCATCGCGGAATTGGGGACCGCGAAGCCACGTATTTTCGTAACCTGCCCGGCTCGAAGCGTTCCTGGAGAGGCGGCCGGCTTCGAGGTCGAGTTCTGCTTCGTGTTGACGGAAAGGTAACATTCGAATCCCATGCGACCGCCAGAAAAATTCCCTCATTGATCATGGTTGTTGGGGCGCTCATCGGTAACGGATGTTGCGTCCAGATATGGGAATCTCGCTCTGTCGTCTCGATTCGGGAATATCCCAATCGCCTGGTGGGCTGTAGAGTCCCCGCCGACGAGGCAAGCTGGCGACCCACACGGAGATCGCGCCATGAGCAACTTCACCGCCGTCGATCGCTTCCTCGAGGACAAGCTCGAAGCCAGTCTCAGCGAGCTCGGCAAGCTCGTGGGTCAACCCAGTGTCGCCGCCCAGAACCTTGGAATGGAGGCGTGCGCGGAACTGGTGGCGCAGATGCTGCGCGTGAGGGGATTCACCACCGAGGTCATGCCCACCGGTGGCCCGCCGGTCGTGGTGGCGGAGCGCGCCGGCAAGAGCGATCGCACGCTTCTCATCTACAACCATTACGACGTTCAGCCGGCCGAGCCGCTCGATCTATGGAGCAGCCCGCCCTTCGAGGCCACGCGGCGCGACGGCAAGCTCTTCGGCCGCGGAGTGAGCGATGACAAGGGCCACATCGTCGCTCGTCTGCACGCCATCGACGCGCTGCTCGCAGCCGACGGCGAGCTGCCGTGCCGCGTGAAGTTCGTGATCGAGGGCGAGGAGGAGGTCAGCAGCGTCCACCTGCCCGCGTTCGTTCGCGGAAACAAGGCCCGGCTCGAAGCGGATGCCTGCCTGTGGGAGTTCGGCGGTGTCGATCATCGCGGCGTGCCGCTCCAGTACGCGGGACTGCGCGGCATCTGCTACGTGGAGCTGTCGGTCGAGACCGGAACGCTCGACGCACACTCCGGCGTCGGCGGATCGATCTTCCCCAACGCCGCGTGGCGACTGACGTGGGCGCTCGGCACCCTCAAAGGTGAGGACGAGCGCATCCGAATTCCGGGGCACTACGATGACGTGCGTCCGCCGAGCGCGCGGGATCGCGAGCTGATGTCGGCGTTGGCGGAGGTCGCGGGTGAGTACCGCGAGCGCTACGGGATCAAAGGATTCCTGCGCGGGCTCGAAGGCGGGGTGGATCTGCGCATCGCGGAAGTGTTCGAGCCCACCTGCACGATCTGTGGCCTCACCTCGGGCTATCAAGGTCCCGGCTCGAAGACCGTTCTGCCGGCGCGCGCTTCGGCGAAGGTGGACTTCCGGCTGGTGCCAGACCAGACGCCCGAGAAGACCGTGAAGCGCCTGCGCGCGCACCTCGATGCCGAGGGTTTCTCCGACGTCCAGATCGAGTTCCTGGGTGGCGAGCCACCGGGACGGACCGATCCCGATCATCCGTTCATTCGTCTGGTCGCTGAGACCGCCACCGAGGTCTATGGAAGACCGATGCAAGTTGTACCGATGGTCGGGGGCTCGGGTCCGAACCACGCCTTCCTCCATGAGCTGGATGTGCCGGTGGCCACCGCGGGCATGGGCTATCCCGACACCCGTGCGCACGCTCCCGACGAGAACATTCGAGTAGACCTCTACCTGCAGCACGCCCGGCACGTCGCCCGTCTGCTTCGGGCATTCGCCGACCAGCGCGGCTAAGCCTTCGCCGGGCGCCACCCCGAGCCGCCCGAGATTTCCTATTGCTATTTTTTTAGCACTAGTGCTAGTTTTCCAGCACTTCGGCGCCGCGGGAAAGAGAACCAGCGGGGCAGGCGAGAACGTATCGGAGAGCGCATGAAGCGAGGACAGCCCGAGCTGAGTCGCCGAGAGCGGCAGATCATGGACGTCCTGCACCGGCGCGGCTCGGCATCGGCCGCGGACGTGCGGCGCGAGATGCACGACCCGCCAACCTACTCGGCGGTGCGCGCGCTGCTGCGCGTGCTCGAGCAGAAGGGCCGCGTCACGCATACCGAAGTGGGACGAACCTATGTCTATCGCCCGACGACGTCGCCCTCCGCGGCGCGCCGCGCGGCGCTCGAGCACATGGTCTCGACGTTCTTCGGCGGATCGGCCGAGGAAGCGGCAGCCGCCCTGCTGGATCTTCCGGGCGATACGCTCGACACGGCGGCTCGGCGGCGCATCGCCCAGAAGATCGCCGCGGCGAAGCGGGAGGGACGATGATGACCGCCGAACTCAGTGGAATCGTTGTCGAGTCGTCACTGCGCGGCGGCCTGGTCCTGGCGCTCGCGGGAGTACTGGCCATCGCACTCAAGCGGCGTTCCGGGGCGCTGCGTCACGCGGTATGGCTGGCCGGCATCGGCGGGCTCCTGCTGGCGCCGCTCGCGAGCTTCCTGCTGCCGCCGATCGCAGTGCAGGTCCTGCCGCAGGAGACGCCCCAACGGATTCGGTCCTCGATGGGGCTGACGGCGAACGAGTCCTCCGGGTCTTGGATCGTCAGCGGGAGCATGGCCGAAGACCGGATGAACGCCGGTCGCAGGTCCGACCCGGGGACGTTCGATCCGGGAGCGATTCTTCTCGGGACCTGGCTCTTGGGTGTGGGGTGGCTGAGTCTGCGATCGATCCGCTCGCATCGTCTGGTTGCGGCACGGGTGCTCGAGTCCGAGCCGATTCGGGATCGAGGCCTCGCGCTTCAGTGGCGCTCCGCGCTGGAAGCCAGCGGCGTCTCGACGAGCATGACGTGCCGGCTCCACCACGGAATCCGTGTGCCGCTGGTCTGCGGCCTGCGCCGGCCCGTGCTGCTGCTGCCCGAGGAAGCCGCCG
>DASTBI010000175.1 GCA_035712145.1 Candidatus Eisenbacteria bacterium
CTCACTCCATCTCGAACGCGACGTACTGGAGCTGGCCCATCCGATTGACCTGGAGCACGACCGCACCTCCGGAGCCTGTCTTGGCGAGCGCGTCCCGGAGAGAGGCAATCGATGGCGTCGCGACACGGTTCAGCGACACCACCACGTCCCCCGGCTGCAAACCACCATCGATGAAGGGGGCATCGGCGGCCCGCGCCGCCACCAGCACGCCGGTCGGATCGCGCAGCCACGGCAGGCGCTTGACCAGGTCTGGGCTCAGATCCGCCGCCAGGACTCCGAGCTTGGGAATCAGATTGTCCGGGTTGGCGATGCCTTCGAAGCTCGGCGACTCCTCCTTGCGCTCGATCACGGTCACCGTGACCGGGATGCGCTTCCCGGCTCGATCCAGCGTCAGGTAAACCTCTTGGCCCGGTCGGCTCCGGTAAAGGTTGACCTCGAATTGCCGTCCGTTCTCCATGGCTTTTCCATTCAGCTCGGCCACGACGTCCCCGGGCTGGACCCCGGCGCGCGCCCCGGGACCACCCGGCTCGACGTCGGCCACCACCACGCCCCAGTCGCGAGGCAGCCCCAGCCCTTTGGCGAGCACCGGCGTGATGGTCTGGGCGCTGACCCCGATCTGCCCGCGGCGGACCCGGCCATCCGCTCGGATCTGGTCCGAGACCGCCTTGGCGATGTTGCTCGGCGCCGCGAAGCCGATGCCCTCGCTGCCCCCGGACTTCGACATGATCAGCGTGTTGACCCCCACGACTTCGCCCGCCAGGTTGAGGAGCGGCCCGCCGCTGTTTCCCGGATTGATCGGTGCGTCGGTCTGCAGGTACACCATCGGGGACTCCGCCTCGAGCTGGCGGGCCACCGAGCTGACGACCCCCATCGTCACCGAGTTCTCGAGCCCGAGCGGACTGCCGTAGGCGAGCACCACCTGGCCGGGTTTGAGTTTGTCCGAGTCCCCGAACGCGAGGTGAGGGAGTCCTTTCTGCTCGATCTTGAGCACCGCCAGATCGGTCTCACGGTCGACGCCGACGATGCGGGCTTCGATCCAGCGGCCGGTCGGCTTGAGGATGGACTGTCGTGGCGAGTCCGAGGCCGGAGGCAGGGCTGCGAGAACCAGCAATCGGCGCGCGCCCTGGACGACGTGGAAGTTGGTGACGATGTAGCCATCGCTGCTGATCAGGAAGCCGGAGCCGCCGCGGCGCTCGCGTCCCAGCAGATCTTCGGTGACGCGAGCCGGCCCGGTGGTCGCGCCGTAGGCCGTGACCGCGATCTCGACCACCGCGGGAGCGACGCGCGTCGCGACGGTCTCGAGCTCGCGGCTGAAGGCGCCGATCGACGGCGTCGCCGGCGCCGGCGCCGGCGCCGCGAAGGCGTTGCCCGAGAGAAGGACGGCGCAGAGGATCGAGAGGCCAATGCGGGACATTCGATTTCTCCTGGATGGGCGGAGACGTCTTTTTCTCGGACGGCCCTTCTCTTCTGGCGCCCGCAGCATAGCCGAAGGGGAGAGGCTTGGCCGGCCATCGCCTCGAGACCCCCGGTTTCTTGACCCCCGTTCCCCGGGCATGGTAAAAAACCGTGTTCCGATGCGACGGGGTGTCCGTCCCACGCGCCCACGAGGCCTCTCGATCTGGATGAACGCGTGGACCCAAATCGTGGCGCTTCAAGGAGAAGCCTCTGATGTACGCAATCGTCAACATCAACGGCACCCAGACCAAGGTGACGCCCGATGAGACCCTGGATCTGCCCCGCATGTCGGGTGAGCCTGGGAAGAAGCTCGACTTCGACCAGGTCCTGATGGTGTGCGACGGAGACACCATCACGGTCGGCAGCCCCTACCTGAAGGGCGCGACCCTGACGGTCGAAGTGCTCGAGCACCTGCGGGGACCCAAGCTGCGGGTCTTCAAGTTCAAGCGTCGCCGCGAGTATCGTCGGCGGATCGGTCACCGCGATTCGCTCACGCGAGTGCGGGTGACCGGCATCAAGGCTTAGGAGTCAGGCATGGCGCATAAAAAAGGTCAGTCCTCGTCGAAGAACGGTCGCGAATCGAACGCGCAACGGCTCGGCGTCAAGCGCTTCGGCGGCCAGCTCGTCAACGCCGGCAGCATCCTGGTGCGGCAGCGCGGCACACGATTCCATCCCGGCGAGAACGTGGGGCAGGGCAGCGACGATACGCTGTTCGCCATGATCGAAGGCGTCGTCAAGTTCACGCGCTGGGGACGAAACCGCAAGCGCGTGCACATCGTGCCCGTGACCGCAGGCGAGACTGCTTAGCGTCGACCGTTCGTTCGAGACGTTCCGCGCCACGCCTCGCAAGCTGCGGCGTGGCGCTTTCGTTTGAGAGAAGCTCGGCAACCGACAAGGAGGATGCGGTGAAGCACAAGGTGGCAGTGATCGGAGCCGGCAACGTCGGGGCCAGCGCGGCGCTCTACGTCGCCGAGCGCGGGCTCGCCGACGTGACGCTGATCGACATCGTCGAAGGCATGCCCCAGGGCAAGGCGCTCGACATGCGTCAGGCCGCTCCCTTGTGGCACAAGGGCGGGGCGATCGAGGGCGCGAACGATCTGTCCGCGGTGAAGGGCGCCGGCCTGGTGATCATGACCGCGGGCTTCCCGCGCAAGCCCGGCATGTCGCGCACCGATCTTCTCAAGGCCAACGCCGACATCGTGCGCCCCGCCGCCGAGGCGGTGAAGAAGCACGCGCCGGACGCCTACGTGGTGGTGGTCACCAACCCGCTGGACGTGATGGCGCACCTGTTCTGGAAGGTGAGCGGGTTACCGAAGTCGCGAGTCATGGGCATGGCCGGCATCCTGGACTCTGCGCGCTTCCGCGCGTTCATCGCCATGGAGCTGGGCATCTCGGGGGCCGACGTGCAGGCCATGGTGCTCGGTGGCCACGGGGACTCGATGGTGCCGCTGCCGCGCTACACCACGGTGGGCGGCATCACGGTCACCGAGCTGATCCCTGCGGACCGGCTCTCGCAAATCGTCCAGCGCACGCGCGACGGCGGCGCCGAGATCGTGAAGCTGCTGAAGACCGGTTCGGCCTACTACGCGCCGGCGATGTCCGCGGTCGAGATGGCGGAAGCGATCCTCACCGACCAGAAGCGTCTCGTGCCGTGCTCGGTGCTGCTCCAGGGTGAGTACGGGATGAAGGACCTCTTCATCGGCGTGCCGGTCGTGCTGGGCGGGAAGGGCGTGGAGAAGATCATCGAGCTCGATCTGGGACCGGAGGAGATGGCGGCTCTGAACAAGTCCGGCGCCGACGTGGCGGCGGCGATCGCGGAGCTCGCCGGAGCGACGGTGTAGCCAGCGCTGTCGCGCGTCAGTGACTCTGTCCCCCTAAGGCGTCAATGACTCTGTCACCCCCCAGCTCTGGCTTTGCGCAGAGATTGGGGTTGGCCGTATTCAAAGCGTTTCCAGGGGTTACTTGGACTGGGACGGCGGATGTTGGTCAAGGTGCCGATGCCTCTCGAGCGAGTTCGAGGTTTGGGTGGAAGGGCTGGGGGAGCAGGTCGGGCATGGGCCGGAGTCCTGGACTTCCTCGAACGATCGGTGTGGCGTGATTGGAGGATGAAGGGAGCAGAGAGAGCAGGCGGAGCGGGTTGCTCGGCGATGCATCCGTGGCGAGGGTGCAGGACGATGAGGCGTCCGTCCAGAAGTTCACGGGCTTCCACTTTGGCGCCTTGCCAAGTGCGGTGCTGAGGGCCTGGGGGGAGTTGGATCCAGCGTCCCGGGATGGAGACGGTGTTGTCGCGAGCGACCACGCGCGAGTAGCGACAGGCGAGGATGTGATCGAGATCGCGCGGAGGGGCACGGAAGGCGGACGCCGCCTCGCGAGGTGGCCCAGCCCAGCGGCGGTTGTGGCGGGTGATGAAGAGCGGCAAGTAGTCACGGGCGGCAGCGAGGGTCGCGTGATGCCGAAGCCGCAGCTCGGTGGCCAGGCGGTCCTGAAGCGTGCCCCACATGCGTTCGATGCGGCCTTTCGCCTGAGGGCTGGTGGCGGCGATGAACCGCACGCCGAGGTCCTCGAGCATGGAGCCGAACTGAGTCGGAGATTGCCGACCCGCCAGTTGTTCCTCGAGCGACCAATGGGCGTCGTTGCGGACCAAGGTTGCGCTGCGATCACCGTAGAGCTGGAGCGGGACCCCGTGGGTGGTGATCAGCTCGTGGAGGACGGTGACGAAGCCGTGCAGGTCTTCGTGCGGGCGGAAGTGCAAGGCCAGGATCTCTCCGGTCGCATCGTCCACGGCCCCGACCAGGTCCCAGTGAGTGGCGTCGTCGAACCAGTGGAACGGGCTACCGTCGATCAAGACCAGCGCCCCGCGTCGCGCGGCGCGTTCGCGGCGCCGGTGATGGCGGGGCGGGCGGCGGCGCCGCTTGGGAGCGAGCTTGAGCCGCTGGCGCTCGCGGCGCACGCTGGCGGCGCTGACCGGCCACCCCTCTTCACTCACCAACTCGGCCAAGTGATGGTCGTTGACTTTCACCGGTCCGGTCAGCAACTCGTGGACCCGCTGTCGCGTCGCCTCGGCCAGCCGGCGGGGCGAAGGTCGTCCACGGTTGCCATGAACCAGCCCTCGTGCCCCATGGGTCCGAAACCGAGACCGCAGCCGCTTGAACTGCCGGACACTGATCGCCAAGGCCTCAGCTCCCTCTCGGTTGCTGATCCTTCCC
>DASTBI010000176.1 GCA_035712145.1 Candidatus Eisenbacteria bacterium
CATCACCAGTCCGCGCGCGCCGCTGCCGTCTTCGATGCCGTGAATGCCCGCGATCCCGGGATGACTCATCGCCGCCAGGAGGCGGGCCTCGCGATCGAAGCGCGCAAGACGCTCCGGATCCCCGGTCAGAGCGCTCGGCAGAACCTTGATCGCCACGTCGCGGCCGAGGCGCGGATCGCGTGCGCGATACACCTCGCCCATTCCGCCTGCGCCGAGCAGACCGACGATCTCGTATGGGCCGAGCTTCATCCCAACGGGGAGCGGCATGCGGGCAACCCTACCCCAAGCGACCGGCACCGAGAACGGCCGCGATCAACCGCGCTCCCAGACGAACAGGGGCTTCGCGAAGACCTGCTCGAATCCGGCGCGAAGCAGATTGCGACGCGAGCCATCCGGTCGCCCGCGCACCGGAGCCGCGGTCTCGACCCACACCCAGCGGCAGCCTCGGCTCGCCGCGCGCCGCAGGCGGGCGAGGATCAGCGCTCGATGCGCGCCGTGTCGGCGCCAGCGCCTCAAGGTCCCGCCTCCGCCGAGCCACGCGAGGTCGCCATGGATCTGCAACGTCCCGACGCCGATCGCCTTGGAGCCCGCGAAGGCCAGGTAGTGCTCCTGATGCCGGGAGGCGGCGGCCGCCATGTTCCAGCTCCTGCGGCTGGGAGGCATCCCGAAGCACTGGGCGTGAATGGCCAGGATGGTCTCGAGGTCCACGGCGGTTGCCCGTTGAACTTTCAGCGGCGCTTTCTCGCGCGGCGCCGATTTTCGTCCCTCGCGCACCAGCAGCATCAATCCCGGCTTCTTCGCGAAGCCGCGAGACGAGAGCCAGCCGGCCACGTCGTCCACCTGGGGGCCAGGACCGAGCAGCACGCTGAAGCGCTTCACCCGGGCATCCTGGTAGCGACGGATGATCTCGTCGACGACCGCCTCGCTGGCCTTGCCGAGATGGCCGAGTCCGATGACGCGGTTCATGCGCAGCGCGTCGCTGCCGGGCAGCGCGGTGAGGAAGGCGTCGGCGACGTGCGCGGTGCGAGGCTTCAGCCGCTTCGCCAGCTCAGGCGGGACGAGATTCCAGTGAGCCTGGGTCGTCCGGATCCCCATCGCCTCGATGGCCCGGAGCAGCCGGGCGGATGGTGCGCGTCCCATGACGGTGAGGCGGGGCTCAGCGTCCCGTGCTGGGCGCGCTGGCGGGCGGCAGACCGGACTCGATCCGTACTTCGCGGAACAAGGCGTGGCAAGCGGCATCGATCATCGGCGCCTCGAGCGGCCAGACCAGGGCGCCGTCGAGTCTGCGTGGCGCTAACGGCGGGCGGTCGAGCAGTGGATGCAGCTCGGGATCGAGACGCGCCAGCGTCGGCGCCAGATCCGCGATCAGCGGCCGGTTCATGAACTGGATCGCCCGATCGTGCTCGCCGAGGCGGATGGCCGTTGCCGCCAGTATCACGAGCGCGATCGCTCCCATGTCGGGCTGACTGTCGGCGTTGGCCGGCAGAAGCCGGGCCGCCCTTTCGATGTCGCCGGCGCGGGCGGCGATCAGCGCTTCGAACGGGGTCAGGCGGCTCGCAGGAACGCCCGCGCCACGCGCCTCCGCCAGCACCCCCTCCGCGGCCGCGGAGTCGTGACGAGTGAGCGCGATCCAGGCACGGTTGGCATACGACCACGAGATGTAGAAGGGAGAGTCGGTGAGCGTGCTCTGACGCTTGGCGACGGTGATGGCCTCGTCCCCCCGGTTGGTCTGGGTCAGGATGACGCAGAGCCAGCCCTGAGCGAACATCTCCTGTGGGTCGCATTCGATGGCGCGGCGCACGAAGCGCTCCGCTCCCGCCACGTCACTCAGGGCATACGCATCCACGGCCAGGTTGAGGAGCGCCGGCGTGAAGCGCGGGTTCAACTCCAACGCCTTGAGCAGAGCAACCCGCGCGGCGTCACGCTGGTCGGCGAAGCGCAGCACCAGCGCCTGCGCTTTGTAGGCCTCCGGAAGCCGCGGGTTGAGCTCGACCGCGCGGTTCGCAGCCTCCACACCGAGCTGGTGGATGTCCCAGCCTTTCTCCGCGCCCCCCCACTGATTCATCTGTCCGTAGCAGTCGGCGATCCCCGCCCAGGCCAGGGCGTAGGTGGGCTCGATGGCGGTGGCCTGCTTGAAGAGCTCGAGTGCTTCGCGCAGCGACTTGGCGTTGTAGCTCGAGTAAGCCGCGCGACCCTTGAGGTAGAGATCGTACGCGCGCACGTCGTTGGGCCGGTCCTTCACCAGGTTCTCGGACTCGGCCGGACTCAGCGCGACGCGCAGCGCCTCGGCGATCGACGAGGCGATCTCTTCCTGCACCGCGAACACGTCCTGGAGCGTTCGGTCGTAGCGCTCGGCCCAGAGATGGAAGCCGTCGGCGGCGTTGATGAGCTGGGCCGAGATGCGCACCCGGTCTCCGGCGCGGCGCACGCTGCCCTCCAGCACGGCTTGGACGCCCAGCTCGGAGGCGACCTTGGGGATGTCGACCGAGGCGCCGCGATAGCGTGCGACCGCGTTGCGCGAGGCGACCTTCAGGCCCTTGATCTTGGAGAGATCGGTGAGGATGTCCTCGGTGATGCCGGCGCAGAAGTACTCGCTCTCCTTGTCGCTCGCCAGGTTCTCGAAGTAGAGCACGGCGAGCGACGGCGCCGTCGCGGCGCGAATGCCGCTCGATGAGATTCCAGAGCCGCTCATCTCCTGCCCGATCGCGACCAGCTCGAGCCGCAGGTCTCCGATGTCGCGAGGACGCGCCGCCATCTCCTTGGTGAGGCAGCGGACCACCAGCTCCCGAAGCCGTGCGGGTGTGGAGGAAGGCATCGCGCTCCAGTCGGGGTCCCGCTCGAGAATGCGCGCGATGACGTCGGACACGGTCTCGCCCGCGAACGTCTGCCGGCCGGTGAGGCACTCGTAGAGAATGCAGCCGAAGGCCCACACGTCGGCGCGTCGATCCACGCCGCGGCCGCGGGCCTGCTCGGGGCTCATGTAGGGGGCGGTGCCGAGAATGATCCCATCGCCCGTGGCCGACAGCGCCACGGTGGGCGTCACCGAGAAATTCGGCTCGGACGTGGCGTCGGCCGCTCCGCCCTTGGCGAGCCCGAAGTCCAGCACCTTCACCTTGCCCGCGGCGCTGATCATCACGTTCCCAGGCTTCAGGTCGCGGTGGACGATGCCGCGCTCGTGGGCGGCTTCGATCGCCTGCGCGATCTGCACCCCGATATCGATCGTCTCGCGGGCCGAGAGCGGGCCACGCGCGAGACACTGACTCAGCGACTCGCCATCCACGAACTCCAGCACCAGGTAAGGCGCGCCTCGAGACTCCTCGAGCCCGAAGATGGCAGCGATGTTGGGATGGGCGAGAGAGGCCAGCAGCTTGGCCTCGCGCTCGAAGCGCGCGAGCCGCTCGGGATCGGTTGCGAAAGCCGCGGGGAGCGACTTCAGCGCGACGGTGCGATCGAGGCGCGTATCCCGGGCGCGGTAGACCTCGCCCATCCCGCCCGCGCCGAGCGCCGCGAGGACCTCGTAATGGGCGATGCGCGAGCCGGCCGCTAGAGCCACGAGTGCGCTGGGAGACGGAGAGACACGAAGTCGGCCGCGGGGAGCGTGGTCATTCGGCGGACTCTAGCGCATGCGCCGCGGGCGCGGCCACGCGGGCTCCACGCTCCCAATCGTTCAAGCCGAAGGAAGGGGCTTCCACATCCGCGAGCCGCCGGCCGCGCTCCTGCGGTGGACGGCTCTCGGAAGTCATTGCGCCCCAAAGGAATACCATGGCGCTGGAGTGCCGACTCCATGGCACCGGGCTTGCCATAGACGGGACCAGAAAGGAGAGCGAAGCAATGATCTTCTGGATCCTGTTCCTGATGATCGGGACCGCCGTCACCGGCTATCTGACGCTCACCGACACCGACCCCTTCTCGACCGGTATGGCCGGTTACGCGCTGTTCGCCTTCATTCTCCTGTTCACCGGGTCGCTGGTGGTCTTCGCGATGCATGGCACCCGGCGGCGCACACGCTGATCCGGATCCCGGTCGCCCTCGAGCCGAGCGGCGACCGGTCAGGGCAGCGAGCGCAACAGGTCGAAGCCCAGCGCGTCGATGTCGTGGGCGGTGTTGGCGAGCACGACCACTCCGACGCGGCGCGCTTCATCCATGGCGATGAAGCTTCGCATCCCTCCCGTCGTCCCACGACACCAGACGACGGCGGGCGCCGCGGAGCTTCCGAGCTTCACCGACCATCCCATTCCCACCGCATCCAGCCCCCGCCCGCGGTAGCGCGGCCGGCGCGTCTCCTCCATCGCCGAGGCGAGCTCGCTGGCTTCGAGCCCGAGGTGCGCCTGCACGAACGTCAGCAGGTCGTTGGTGGTCGACCAGATTCCTCCCGCGCCGGTGAGCGCTCGGTAGCTCCACGACCGCGCCGGAGAAGCCAGCCGCCAGTCGCGGTAGCCCCAGCGTCCGACCACATAGCCCTGCGCGGTGCGGTTCCGGGCCTCTCGACTGGGACCGACGCGCGTGTCGAGCATCGCGAGCCGCTGGCAGATCTCACCGTGGAGCAGGTTGTCGTAGCGAATCCGCTCGGCGCGCGCCAGTGCGTGCGCCAGGAGACCCATGCCGAGCGTCGATGCCTCGATCCGCTCCCCTGGTGCTCGCTCCAGGTCGTATGCCGAAAGGAAGCCATGGAGCTGCTTCTCCGTGTACCCCCGATAGGGGTCGTTGAACGGAGGGAACCACTCGAGCGGTGAGCGACCGAGATTGTCCGGACGAGGCGGAAGTCCCGAAACGTCGGCCGCCAGCTGGCCGACGGTGATCGTCTTGTCGGACACGGTCGGCACGCTGACCGAATCGGGGAGCAGGTCGCGAAGCGGCTGATCGAGCTGGATTTGACCGCTCTCGACCATGCGCGCCAGCAGCAGAGCCGTGAAGGTGCGGCTGACCTCTCCGATCTCGAACACCGTCTGCCCGTCGGGCGGCGCCGCGCCCAGCCGGCGCTGGCCGAAGCCGAACACCTGGCGGCCGGAAGCGTCCACGACGCCGACCACGATTCCCAGGACGTCGCCCGACAGCACGCGGGGCGCCACCCGCTCGGTCACCCGCTGCTGCGTGCTCGGGGTTCCGGCGGCGATGACGGGCACGAATCCCTGGCGCTTCTTGAACGGCTGCGGCTGATACGCGATGAGGATGGCGAGCCCGAGGACGCCGTAGAGGATCCCGAAGAAGCGGGTGCGCACCACCTCCGAGCGCGGAACGAAGGCGCCCCCTGGGTCGCGGCGAATCAGCGCCTTGATCGGCGCCACCACCCACGGGGTGACGAGGATGAAGAGCGCGAGCGCGATCAGGACCACGCTCAGAACACTCAGGATTGTGATCGCGATCTCCATGCCTCAGCGCTTCAAGCTCCCGGGGTGAGCCGAACGATCACGGCGCCACGATGACACCACTCGGGGGTTATCGGCCGGGCACCCCCGGAGTCGCAGGAAAACGGAGAAGCCGCCGGCTCGAGAGCCGGCGGCTTCGGACGGCGAGGGGCGACGTCTAGAACTGCGCCTTCTCGGTGGAGCCTTCGAGAGCCAGGGTGGAGCTCTGTCCGCTGCTGACGATCTGCATCACCTGATCGAAGTATCCGGTCCCGACTTCGCGCTGGTGCTTGACGGCGGTGTAGCCCTGGGCCTCGGCCGCGAATTCCTGCGACTGGAGCTCCGCATAGGCGGTCATGCCGTGCTGCCGGTAGCCCTTCGCCAGCTCGAACATGCCGTGGTTCAGGCTGTGGAAGCCGGCGAGCGTCACGAACTGGAACTTGTACCCCATCGCGCCCAGCTCGCGCTGGAACTTCGAGATCGTCGCCGCGTCGAGCTTGCCGCGCCAGTTGAACGAAGGCGAGCAGTTGTACGCCAGCATCTTGCCGGGGAACTGGGCCTGCACCGCCTCCGCGAACACCTGCGCGTCGCGCAGGTCCGGCGTCGAGGTCTCGCACCACAGGAGATCGGCGTACGGGGCGTAAGCAAGCGCACGCGCGATCGCGCACGCAAGGCCGCCCTTGTACCGATAGAAGCCTTCCGCGGTGCGCTCCCCGGTCAGGAACTTGCGGTCGCGCTCATCGACGTCGCTCGTCACCAGTTGGGCGCTGTCGGCGTCGGTGCGCGCGACCAGCACGGTGGGCACTTCGAGCACGTCGGCCGCGAGCCGCGCGGCGACCAGCGTGCGGATGAACTGGCCGGTGGGCACCAGGACCTTGCCGCCCAGGTGGCCGCACTTCTTCTCCGAGGAGAGCTGATCCTCGAAGTGCACGCCGGCGGCGCCCGCTTCGATCATCGCCTTCATCAGCTCGAACGCATTGAGCGGCCCGCCGAATCCGGCTTCCGCATCGGCCACGATCGGGGCCAGCCAGTGCGTGCGCGCCTTGGCCTTGCCGTTTCCGTTGCCGTTGCCATGCCCGTTCCGGCCGGGCGCCGGATGAGCCTTCTGCTCGTGCGCCTCGGCGTGCTCGATCTGATCCGCGCGCAGCAGCGCCTGGTTCAGGCGCCGCACCGTCTGCGGCACGCTGTTGGCCGGATAGAGACTCTGATCCGGATAGGTCTGGCCCGCGAGGTTCGCGTCGGCGGCAACCTGCCAGCCGCTGAGGTAGATCGCCTCGAGTCCGGCCTTCACCTGCTGGACCGCCTGCCCGCCGGTCAAAGCACCGAGTGCGGCGACGAAGTCACGCGTCTTGAGCAGGTCCCACAAGCGCAGGGCGCCCAGACGTCCCAGCGTGTGCTCGACGCGCACCGATCCCTGGACCTTGGCGACATCGGCCGCCGTGTAGGGACGCTGCACGCCTTCCCAGCGTCCCGCCGGCGCGAAGGATTCCCATGGAGCCTCGGGCCGTGCGCGCCGAGCGCCGGGCCGTGACGAGTGAGCTGAAGCAAGATGCGAGGACATGGAATTACCTCCGGGTGACGGGGGGTTCTGGAGTGAAAGTGTCTGAAGGATCATGGATCGCGCACAGCGCGTCGTACGCGGGCAACGTCAGGAACTCTTCGAGCTCGGGCGTGGTCGCCACACGCAGGAAGAGATCGATGGCCTGGGGAAAACGTCCGCTCTCGAAGCGCTCGCGCCCCATCTCTCCGGCGACGCGCTCCATCTCTTCCTCGAGCAGCTTGCTGACCAGCTCGCGCGTCACGCGCCGGCCGTCGTCGAGCGCCGCGCCGTGATGGAGCCAGTGCCATATCTGCGTGCGCGAGATCTCGGCGGTCGCGGCGTCTTCCATCAAGTTGTAGAGCGGCACGCAGCCCACGCCGCGCAGCCAGGCTTCGAGATACTGGACGCCGACCCGGAGGTTGAGCCGCAGGCCTTCTTCGGTGCGGGTCCCCTCGGGGACGCGCAGCAGGTCATCAGGGCCGAACTGCACGTCTTCGCGCAGTCGCTCGAGCTGATTCGGTCCCGAGAGCTTCGCTTCGAACTCCTCGCGCGCCAAAGACACGAGCCCGGGATGGGCGACCCAGGTGCCGTCGTGGCCGTCGCCGACTTCGCGCTGCTTGTCGGCGCGCACCCGCGCCAGCGCCTTGTCGCTCGCCTCGGGGTTGTCGCGGATCGGAATCTGAGCCGCCATGCCGCCGATCGCGTGGGCGCCCCGGCGATGACACGTGCGCACCGTGAGCTGCGTGTAGGCGCGCATGCACGGCTGCTCCATCGTCACCTGGGAGCGATCCGGAAGCACCGCGGCCGGATCGTGACGGCGCGTCTTGATGAACGAGAAGATGTAGTCCCAGCGGCCGCAGTTGAGACCG
Source organism: Candidatus Eisenbacteria bacterium (assembly GCA_035712145.1). Taxonomy (NCBI): domain Bacteria; phylum Candidatus Eiseniibacteriota; species Candidatus Eiseniibacteriota bacterium. Next base: position 7,755 of record DASTBI010000176.1, read on the forward strand.
GCCGAGTGCTCACGCAGCTCGTAGAGGATCTCGTCCATCTCGAACGCCGCGGGAAGGGTCTCGATCAGGCACGTGGCGCGGACGCTGCCGCGCGGCAAGCCGAGGGTCTCCTGGGCGCGCAAGAAGATCTGGTTCCAGATGCGAGCCTCGAGATGGCTCTCCATCTTCGGCAGATAGAAGTAGGGACCGCTGCCGCGTCGCAGCAGCTCGGCCGCGTTGTGGAAGAAGAAGAGCCCGAAGTCGAGCAGCGAACCTGGGATCGGGCGGCCATCGAGAATGACGTGACGCTCGGGCAGGTGGAGTCCGCGTGGCCGCACCATCAAGGTCGCCAGGCTGGGTTTCAGGCGGTAGGACTTGCCGCTCTCCGGATCCTCATGCGTCAGCGTGCGCCGCACCGCGCCCATCAGGCTGCGATGCCCTTCCATGAGGTTCTGCCAGGTCGGAGCGGTGGAGTCCTCGAAGTCGGCCATGAAGACATCCGCGCCGGAATTGAGCGCGTTGATGATCATCTTGCGATCGACCGGTCCGGTGATCTCGACGATCCGCTTCTGGAGATCGGCGGGAGTCTTGGCCACGCGCCAATCCGCCGCGCGAATGCCCGCGGTCTCGGGAAGGAAATCGAGCGTGCGTCCTGTCGCCCATTCCGCGCGGCGGGCCAATCTCCGCGCCATCGCGAGCTCGATCTCCGGCCGGAACAAGCGCGCCAGATCGGCGACGAAAGCGAGCGCATCCGGCGTGAGCACGTCGCCGAAATCGGCGCTGTCGACCTGAATGAGCCGGAAGCTCTCCGGGGACTTCACATGCTGAGCCATGTGAAAACTCTAGGGGGTTGAGTTCGAGCGCGTCAATAACTTTATCTCCTATACGGAGTTATGCTGACACATGAATGACAGAGATGTTAGTCAATGAGTCAATCGTGTAAACTTCAGGCGTGCCACCGCTCACCATCCCGGGCCGAAAAGTCCGTGCTCTTCGAACCCGGGCGGGCCTCTCCCAGGCCGCCCTGGCCGAACGGCTGGGGATCTCCTCGTCCTACCTCAATCTCATCGAGCATGACCGCCGGCGCCTGACCGCCGGGTTGCTGGTGCTCCTCGCTCAAGTCCTGGATCTGGACATCAGGACGCTGTCCTCGGGACTCGACGGACGGCTCGTGGCCGACCTCCAGGAGTTGTTCGCCGACCCCCTGTTCGAGGGCCAGGCGCCACCCGAAGCCGAGCTTCGCGAGATCGCGGTCGCGCATCCGGAGACCGCGCGGGCCATTGCCCGCCTCCACCAGGGCTACCAGACAGCCCAGGCATCGGCCCGGACCCTCGCCAGCCAGGCGCTCGACCGGCAGGACCTGCCGGGCATGTCGACCTCCGAGATGTCCCCCGAGCAGGTCACCGACTTCCTGCAGGAGCACGCCAACCACTTTCCCGACCTCGAGGCCCAGGCCGAGCATGTGTGGAGAGAGGGGCAGTTCGAGTTCGAGGATCTGTTCGGCGCACTCGCCGGCTATCTCGACCGGCGCTTCGACGTGAAGGTCCAGATCCGCAAGGTCGGCGAGATGCAGGGGGCGATTCGCCGATACGACCCCGCGTCGCGCACGCTCTCGATCTCCGAGGCTCTGCGGCGCGGATCGCGCAACTTCCAGCTGGCGTTCCAGGTCGGCCTGCTCGAGAACCCGGAGCTGCTCGACCGTCTCACGCGCGATCCGCTGCTGGCTTCGGACGAATCGCGCGCGCTCGGACGAGTCACGCTGGCCAGCTACTTCGCCGCCGCCGTGCTCATGCCCTACGAGGAGTTCCTGCGGGCCGCGGAGCAGGAGCGCTACGACCTGGACGTGCTCCAGCACCGCTTCCGCGTCAACTTCGAGCAGGCCTGCCACCGGCTCTGCACGCTGCAGCGCAAGGGGGCCGAGGGCGTTCCATTCTTCATGGTGCGCATCGACATCGCGGGCAACATCTCGAAGAAGTTCAGCGCGAACGGGGTCCGCTTCCCGCGCTATGGAGGCATCTGCCCGCTGCGCAGCGTCCACTCGGCGTTCCTCCAGCCCAATGTGCTGCGGGTCCAGGTCTCGCGCCTGCCGGACGGGCTCACCTTCTTCTCGATGGCGCGCACCATCCGGCGTCATCGAGGCGGCTACCACACGCCGGAGATCCTGTTCGCCATCGAGCTGGGGTGCGAGATCGAATGGGCTCCGCGTCTGGTCTACGCCGACGGCATCGATCTCTCGAACCTGGTCGGGGCCGTGCCGGTGGGCACCACGTGCCGGCTCTGCGAGCGGCTGGACTGCGGCGCACGCGCGTTCCCTTCGATCCAGAAGCCGCTGATCGTGGACGAGAACGTGCGCGGCGTGTCGTTCTTCGCGCCGGCAGATGAACCATCCTCGGAATAGAGCGGAAGCGCTGCACGGCGATGGTCTTCAGTAGACGATCGTTTATCGCTACCTATACAGAGAGATGTCAAAAAACTGCCGCGGGGCAGTTTTGCTTGACGTTTCCAGGACCTCGCGCCGACCAGCGCAGGACGGAGCTCGCGGTGCGCGGCAAGCCGCTTCGCGCCGAAGCGCCGACTCCTCCCGATGCGCCGACTCCTCCCGATCCGCCGACCCCTCCCGATGCGCCAACTCCTCCCGATGCGCCAACTCCTCCGGATGCGCCGACTGTGGCTCGACTCCCGCGCCAAATGGTCGGCGGCGGTTTACCCCTCCGGGGCGGCGCCCGGCAGGTAGATCACCCCAACTCCCCGCCGTCCATCCATCTGCACCGCGAGCGATGACTCGAAGCGCAGGCGGCGCACGCCGCCGCGCTGGCTGACCACCGGCTGGGTGGCCAGCCAGTCCCAGCGGACGAACCCCTCTCCCGTGTCCGCGTTGACCGTGAAGTAGCCCACCTGGAACGACGAGAGATTCTGGAAGAAGTGACTCCCCTGCGACGGCGTCACGCGCAGGTCGCGGAAGCCCGCCTCCACGATCACTCGCGCGCCGTTGATCTGTTCCCAGGTCACCGGAATCCCGAGCCACGGATCCGCCGATCCCCAGCGCCCCACACCGATCAGGAGATAGGGGCGGTCCTCGGCCATCAACTCGGCGTTGTAGCGCGCGATCTCCTGCGCCACGTCGCGGCTCGAAGAGCGGTCGTAGCGGTCGAAGTCGACCGCCACCACGTCGCGAAGCTCGAGCGTTCCGTTGCCCATCACCATCGGGCTCCGGACCAGCAATCGCTCGGAATCGATCGATTCCAGATCGGAGTCCTCGAAGCCCGTGCTGAACACCAGCGGACGCATCTGCAGGAATCCGAACTCGTGACGATCGGACCGGCGCCGGCTGAGCCGCACCGCGAACTCGATCTCGGCCGGGCGGTTCATGCCGCGCCGCCCGATGTCGAGCAGGTGCGAGAGGATGTCGGCGAGCGGGAACACGCCGTGCTTGAGCACCGGCGCGAAGGTCACGAGCCGCGGGCCCGGCCGCGAAAGGCCATCGTGGATCGCGTGGGAGTCGGGCGAATAGGTGGAGCCGATCGCGAACAGGGTGCCGTCCGCTTCAGCAGCATCGAGCTCGAAGGACGACTCGCGCATCGTCGCATCGCTCCCCGCGTTCAGCTCCAGCGCCCAGAACTCGCGCTGAGAGTGGGCCAGAATGTCCTCGACGGTCGAGAAGTGGACGAGGTGGCGCGGATCGCGCGGGCAGAAGAGCAGGCTCTTCCCCCCTTCCACCACCGTGCGTCCCATCCCCAGTGCGACGGCGGCCACCCCGTCCTCCGCGGTGAGCGGCGGCGTCGGATAGAAGTTGTGCGACCGGGCCACGCCCGAGAAGTCGGGGTAGTAGCGGGAGCCGTGGCGTTCGCCGACCACCTGCTGGACCAGCACCGCCATCTTCTCTTCCTCGAGCCGGTACGGCGTGGCTCGCAAATAGGATTTTGCGCGATGGCTGAAGGTCGAGGCGTACACGCCCCGGATCGCTGCGCTCAGGTGCTCGAGCCGTCGCTCCAGATTCGGATGATCGTTGCCCAGCATGAAGGTCTCGTACACGCCGGTGAACGGCTGGTACTGGGAGTCTTCGAGCAGGCTCGACGAGCGCACCGCCAGCGGCCAGCGCACCGCCTTGAGGAACAGCCGCAGGCTCTCCATCACGTCCGGCGGAAGCGGGGCGGCGAGGAAACGCCGATGGATCTCGTCGTCGTCGTGGCTCGAGAGCGCGAGGTCGAGCAGATGGTTCTCGGCAAGGAAGCGATCGAAGCAGTCGGTGGCCAGCACGATCGCGGGCGGCACGGCGATGTGCACGCCGGCGAAGCGTCGCGCCGCGTCGTGATACCCGAGCAGGTAACGGGTGAAGGCCAGACCCCGCGCCTTGCCGCCGAGCGACCCGCCGCCGATGCGGGCGAAGAAGGCGGCCCCGGCGTCGAACGTATGTCGATCGAAGTCGGCCACCAAGGTCTCGCTCTGATCGCGACGGTACTCGGCAATCGAAGCGATCAGATCGTGTCGCAGGTCCTCGAGCGTCTCGAAGTCCGACACCTTGCGCGGCTTGAGCTTTCGCGCCAGGGCGAACTCCGTGCGCGCCGTGAACCAATTGGAGAAATGGTTGCGCTCGCCGTGGAATCCGATGCTCTCGGCCGGCACGTCGAGGAGCTGCGTCTCGAGGCTCTTGAGATCGGCGGCGCGCCCGACCTCGGTGCCGTCGGGCATGCGGAACACGAAGTCGCCGAACGCGAACTGCTCGACCATGAAGCGCCGCAGGTCCGCGAGCAGCGTGTCGGAGTACTTGCGCAGGAACGCAGCACCCATCTCCCGGGCTTCCGCGGCGAACTCCACGCGTGATGACTGCAGGAGGATCGGCAGATCGGAGACCGCTTCCCGAGCCATGCGCGCCAGCTCGAAGCCCGCGCCGCGCGTCATCTGGCCGCCGCGTGGGAATTCGACATCCGAGATCAGACCGAGGATGTATTCCTGGTAGAGGGTGAAGAGCTCCCACGCTTCCTCGAAGGTGCTGCTCAGGAGGATCTTGGGGCGCGCGCGCATGCGCACCAGCTTGTGGGAGATGTTGATGCCTTCGGTGATCAGCCGCTCCGACTGGTGGATCAGCTCGGTGTAGATCGTGGGCAGGAACGAGGAGTAGTAGCGGACGTTGTCCTCGACGAGCAGGAGCACCGGCACCCCCACCATGGCGGTGTCGTGCGCCACGTTCCGTTTGTCCTCGAGGTACTTGACGATCGCCACCAGGATTCGCGCGTTGCCCTGCCACATGAAGATGCGCTCGATGTTCGAGACGTCCCGGCGCGCGACGAAGTCCTTGCGCTCGTTGTTGTCGTAGGCCAGCACGACCACGGAAGCATCGAGGCCGCGGCGCCTGACCTCCTGGGCGAGCTGCGAGGCGTCCATGTCCCCGAGCTGGATGGTGGTGATGATGAGGTTGAAGCGGCGCTCCGCCTCGGCCCGGGCCAGCGCTTCTTCCCCGCTCGAGACGTGGGTGAGGCCCGGGGTGTGATGAAGGCTCAGCTCGAGAAATTCGCCGAGGATCAGCTCGTTGAGCCGGCCGTCCTCCTGGAGCGTGAATGAATCGTAGAGGCTCGAGACCAGAAGGATGTCCTGGACCCGGTAGGGCATCAGGTCCTGGAAGCCCTGGAATAGTCCGGCGCGATCGAGGCCGAAGATCTCGCGTTGAGTGGTGGCCATGGAGCGCCGAGAATAGGCGCAGGCCCGACGTCGACACCAGGGAGCGGTGAGCGCTTGCCCTACAGGTCGCCCAGTGGCTCGAGCGGCCAGATCTCCGCATGAACGGGGCCACCCACCATGGCGCGCACGTGCTCCCTTTCGCCGATGTGCGGCGGGATGCCGTTCACGTCGAGCAAGGTGGTGTCGTGGTTCGCCTGCTGCACTTCACGGATCGGCCACGGCTCGTGGAAGATGCGCGCCCGATAGAGCTCACTCTCGTCGGCGACATACAGCGAGTAACGCTCCACCCAGAAGAATTCCAGCGAGCCGGGCGACGCTTCCTGCACCTCGGGTCTCGCCGTCCAGGTGGCGGTGAACGACGCCGATTCCTCGTTCGTACGGCGCAACGAGCGGAAGTGCACGCGACGGCCTTCGACCTCGTGGACGACCTGCGATGGGAAATAAGGAAGGTGGAAGAAGGTTCGCGCCCCGCTGACCGTGAGTCGGCTGTCGGCATCCAGCGAGAAGAACCAGACACCGGGGATGCCGTCGTAGTGGACGTAGGTGCGGACGTTGACTTCATGGAAGTCCCTGATCCAGGGCAGAGGCGGAGAGAATCGCGGCTGGGAGTCGCGCACGTCGATCGCCGTGATCGTCACCCATGCGCTGCCCTTGTAGGTGTCGATCCAGAGGGGCTTGGGGACCCGCGGCCGCAGGATCTCGACGGGAACCTGCCAGTGGAGGAAGAGAGCGTCCTCCCAGGTCTGACTGAGGACCGGCTGCCCCTCGGGCCGGTTTCGCTGCACGATGCGCCTGGTCAGATCCGGAGCGTGCGATCCGGCGATGGGCACGCGACGCGGGCTCTCCGGAGCCTCGATGATGACGACTCGGCCGGCTCGTTTCCCGTTCGCCATGAGCCACCCCTTCCTGGTCAGCCGCGGGTCCGTTGAAAATGGAATGCGCCGGACCCTTTCGGAACCGGCGCAATCCCCTCTGTCTGGCCCCCGATCAGCCGACGTTGCTGGTGCGGCGCAGCATCACCGCGGCCCCAGTGCCGAGCGCGAGCAAGCCAAGCAGGACCAGTAGCGGCTCGCTGCTCGACGTCTGCGGCAGGGTGCGGCCGTCGTCGTCGACGTCGGCGGTCTCGGTGTCCGTCACCTGCGCGACGTACATGTCGTCATCCGTCGCCTCACCCTGATACTCCGCGGTCGAGGCGTCGATGCCCGGCTCGGCATCGAAGCTCCCTTCCGGATACGCCACCTCCTGCGGATACGCGCCAGCGTCCCGGTCGTAACGGATCGGCACGACCCGGGTCGCCAGCCGGTCGCCGTTGTCGATCGCGCGGTAATCCACGCGAACGCCGATCCCGGACTGCAGGTCGCTGGGGATCAGGGTCCGCGAATCCATCTCGAGCGGAACCCGCTGGCCCTGGTCGGTGTCGATGACGATCCGGTGATCGGTCACCGTCACCACGCGCCCGACGACCATCGGCCGGGTCGCGAGCTCGTACTCGTGAGTATTGGGGATCGTCTCGTGCGCCCGATCGACTCGCAGATGCGTCGCGCTGGCCGCGCGCACCGGACGCGTTTCAGCCGTGGCATACACGGCGGCGTAGCGAGCTTCGGCTTCATCGTCGTCGCGCTCACGCGAGTAGGCCAGCTCACGAGTCACTCTCTGGCCGCTGCGAATGGGAATGACGCGCTTCGCGTACCGCGTGCCGTCATCCAGGAAGTGGAACTCGACGCGCACCATCATGTCCGTGGAAAGATCCGCGGGCACCATGGTGCGCGTGTCCAGAGTCAACGGAACCTCGTTGCCCTGCTCGGTCGACACCACCATGTCGTGCTCGCTCACCGCCAGCACTCTTCCGGTGATCAGCGGCTGGGTGGCGTTGCGGTAATCGGTGGTCGACGGAATCGCGGCCAGCGCAGAGCCGGCCGTACCGATCAGAATCAGGGCAAGGACCATCATGGCCAGCCCGCCGCGTCTGAGTTGAATATCCAGAGTTGTCATGGGAGGAGTCCTTTCGTCTCGCAGTCCATGGACGCAGCCCGGGGCGGCCAGGCCACTCTCTCCAGGCGATATTCCTGAGAGTACGCACCTTTCGTGCCCGAGAAGAAAGGCGCGCAACGCGTTGCAGCGCCGAGGGCGGCGAGGATTGAAAGGGTCGCCGAGGAACGAAGGGCGAACCCTTTCCTACAAAGACCGCCCTCGAGGGAGACGTCCAGACTCCTCCGAATCACTGTGTTCGGTCCCACCGAGGTTGGCGTTTCCAGTCAATAGCCGAGTCCTCTCCTGCGCCAACCCGGAGGATCCATGCAAGCGCCGCGCTTTCGCCAGCTCGTCCTGGCGCTCGCCTTTTCTCTGCTTCCCCTGATCCTGCCGGTATGGGCCGAGGCGTCCGTGAAGGGCGGGCTCGAGATCCGGTGGGTCGGCGATCGGCCTTCACCGGCTCAGCCGGGACGGGAGTTCGCCGGGCAGCTGGAGGTCATCGCCCCGAGACCCGGCCGGCTCGAGAACGTCGAGATCGGTGGAATGGGTTGGACGCTCAGCGCAATGGATGCGCCGCGCTCTCTCATGATGGATCGCGGTGGCCGGCGACTCATCACCTTCCGCGCCACTCCCAGCGATCCGTCGCAGCCTCTCACCGTGCGTGCCACGTTCGACGGCATTCCGGTGGAGACCCGCACTCGGCTGGACGCCGCGTCGCTCCAGAAGAGACGTCTCCAGTTCCAGAACGCGAGTGGACCGGTCCTCTCCGGTTCCCGGCCGCGGCTCGGGCCCAGCAAGGCCCAGCGAACCCAGGACCAGCAGATCGCGTTCATGGGCGACTTCCGCTACACACGTGGCGACGGTGTGGTGGTCGGCGCGGATCACGTTCAGGTGAAGATCTGGGACGACGACGGCCCCATCGACGAGGTGATCTGGTCCGGGGAGACCGACGCCAACGGCCACTTCGAAGGCGCCGTGTCGTGGGACGACTGCGACATCTCGGGATGCGACGACCCCGACGTCTACGTCGAGTTGACCACGACCGGTGGTGCTTGCGATGTGCAGGACGACTCCATTCTCGAGGAGACCTACGCCTGGGAATCCGGCATCACCGATGACTTCACCGGCACCTTCATCAACTTCGGCGTGATGAACCCCGGCGTCAACACCGACGAGCACGCCGCGGTCCACATCTTCAACAGCGTCACCCGCGCGCACCGGTTCGCCGCCAACCGCGGCGGCATGAATGCTCCGATGGTCGACGTGATCTTTCCGGACTTCGACGACGGCGCCAGTTACAACGCCGGTAACGAGGAAATCCACATCCCCCCGGACAAGATGTGGACGGAGATCACTCACACGCATGAGTTCGCTCATCACCTCCACAACAGCTTCGGAAACCTCCTCGAGCCGGACTACAGCGAACCCTTCTGCGGTCCTAGCCACTGTCTCTGGTGTCCTGAGCACGTCGGGGAGGGCTGGCAGGAGGGGTTCGCCAATTGGTACGCCACCCTCGTGGTGGAAGCCTACCCATCGGACTACGGGCAGACTCCGTGGGTCGACAGCAACCCGGACGGTCGCTACAAGGAGGACGGCGTCAGGCCGTGCCACGAGGACTCGCAGAACTATCCCGACGGCCGAACCGAGGGCTACGTCATGGCCCTGCTCCGGGACATCCAGGACGGGGCCAACGACAATCACTCAGCGGACCCGGCGCCCGACTGCTCCCAGGACGCGATGAGCCTGGGATACGACGAGATCCTCACCGTGTTCCGCGACGACGATCCCACGGACATCGGGATGTTCTTGAACTCGTTCCGCACGCGATATCCCCAGCACGACATGGATCTCTGGAGCACCACGTTGAACGTCGGCCCGACGTTCGGATTCCCGCTCCCCGATCCTCAGGTCGTGAGCCAGCCGCCCTCCTGCGCCGCCGCGCGGGCTGGCGAGACGCTCGCCTTCACCGTCGCGGGGAATGGCTCGCTCTTGCAGTACCAGTGGCGGGCCAACGGCTCGAATCTCTTGAATGGGGGTGCAATCAGCGGCGCCACCACTCCGACGCTGACGCTCTCGCCGATCTCGTCCATCCTGGGCGCCACCTACGACTGTCTGGTCACCACCTGTGACGGAACCAAGTCAGTCACCAGCTCGCAAACGCGAGTGACGGTGTTCGATGCGCCCGAATCGCCACGCCCCTATCTCACCTGGGGCGAGAACAATCGAGCGCAGTGTGGGAACGGCACGACGGGGTTTGAGCTGCCGCCGGGCTCCTATGCGGGTCTGACGAACGTCGTCCAGGCCGAGGGAGGACGGGAGTATTCGATCGCGCTCCGCGCCGACGGGACCGTCTACACCTGGGGCCAAACGCAGTTCGCCGAGCTTGGCAATGGTTTCCTCTTCGGCAACGTCTATTCCCCGGCGCAGATCGCGATCTCAGGGGCCATCCAGGTCGCGGCCGGCAAGTACCATGGCCTGGCGCTGCTCCGGAATGGCGGCGTTGTGGGCTGGGGCTATAACGGCTACGGAGCGCTCGGCACGACGCAGATGGATGCTTACAGTCCCTCGCCGACCGGCTATGCGGATTGCTTCATCGCGGTCGCGGCGGGGAACTACCACAGCCTTGCTCTGCGGTCCGACGGCACGGTGTGGGCATCCGGGTATGGCAGCTCCGGTTCGCTCGGGAACGGCACGACCAACGCCGTCAACACCACGCCGACGCCCGTCACGGGACTCACGGATGTCATCGCCATCCGCGCCGCGGGCTACTCGTCGTATGCGCTCAAGTCGGACGGCACGGTCTGGGCCTGGGGATACAACGCCGACGGACAGCTGGGAGTCGGATCCATCCAGCAGCAAAATGTTCCGGTTCAGGTCCCCGGCCTCACCGGCATCCGGTGGATCGAGGCCTCGCAATCCAACGCCTATGCGATTGGATCGACCGGGGAGTGCTATGCCTGGGGGCGTGGCGACATGGGAGCGATCGGGAACGGCTCCGCGGCCCCTCAGTACACGCCGGCCGTGATCACCGGCCTCACCAATCCGAAGAAGATCGAGTCCGGCGATGGCGGCTGGGCCATGGCCCTGATGCAGGACGGCACGGTGCGGGCATGGGGAACCAACGGCAACAACGTCCTCAACACTGGCGCGCCGAACGGCGCCCCTCAGTACACACACCAGCCGGTGCTCGGCGTGTACGCCGCCAACAACATCGGAGGAGGCTACGTGACCGCGCACATCATGGGACACCTTCAGGGCGTGACGGCGGTGGACGATCCGGCATCCGGCGAAGCGCCGCTCCAGCTCGCCCTTCGCGTGGCCCCGACACCCTCCCGCTCGATCGCGTTCCTGGCCTACGACCTTCCGACCGCGGGGCGCGTGTCGATCGCGGTGTACGACGTGGCCGGTCGACTCGTGCGCTCGATCGTCAGCGAGACGCGTCCGGCCGGGCGCCACGTGGCCTCCTGGGACGGCCGCTCCAGCAGCGGCCAGCCGGTCTCTCCGGGCGTCTACCTGGCCCGGCTCGAGCGCGAGGGGGAGGCGCTCACACGACGGATCATTCTGGTTCGCTAGTACGTTCACTCTGATCCGTCTCGGCTACGGTGCAACTCTTGTTCGGTCCTCCCGAGGTTGGCGTTTCCTGTCATTGACCAGGTCCTTGCCTGCGCCACCTCGGAGGAATCATGCAAGAGTCGCCCTACCGCCGCCCTGTCACGGCACTCGCCATCCTTTTGCTTTGCCTGGCCCTGCCGTCTCTGGCTGAAGCCTCGGTCAAGAGCCCGGTCAAGATTCGGTGGGCCGGCGATCGGCCGTCGCCGGCTCAGTCGGGGCGTGAGTTCGCCGGGCAGCTGGAAGTCATCGCTCCGAGGCAAGGCCGGCTCGAGAACGTCGAGATTCATGGAGCGGGTTGGTCGCTGAGCGCCGTGGATGCGCCCCGCGCCCTCATGATGGATCGCGGTGGCCGGCGGCTCATCACCTTCCGCGGCGTCCCCGCCGATGCCACACAGCCTCTCACCGTGCGTGCCACGTTCGACGGTGTCCAGATCGAGAAGAGCCTCCGGCTCGACGCCGCGTCGCTCGAGAAGAGACGGCTCGTATACCAGAACGCGAGCGGACCCAAGCTCAGCGGTCTCCGCGACAAGACCGCACCCGGCAAGCTGCAACGGACTCAGGACCAGCAGATCGCGTTCATGGGAGATTTCCGTTACACGCGGGGTGATGGCGTCGAGGTTGGCGCGGATCACATCCGGATCAAGGTCTGGGACGAGGATGCAGTATCCGACGAGCTGATCTGGTCCGGCGAGACCGATGCGAACGGGCACTTCGAAGGAGCTGTCTCGTGGGACGACTGCGACGCCCTCGGGTGCGACGACCCGGACATGTACGTCGAAGTGATCGCGACCAGTGACGCCTGCGACGTCCAGGACAGCTCGATCCTCGAGGAGACCTACTCGTGGGTGTCGCCGCTGCTCCCCAACTTCACTGGCACCTTCGTCAACTTCGGCGTGCTGACGCCCGGAGCCGGCACGGACGAGAACGCCGCAGTCCACATCTTCAACAGCGTCACCCGTGCGCATCGGTTCGCAGCCAACCGCGCCGGCATGAACGCTCCGGCGGTCGACGTGCAGTTCCCGGACGGCGGAGACGGCAGCTACTACAACATGTTCTTCGAGGAGATCCACATCACGCCGGACAAGATGTGGACGGAGATGACTCATACGCATGAGTTCGCTCATCACCTCCACAACACGTTCGGGAATCTCCTCGAGCCGGACTACAGCGAACCCTTCTGCGGTGATGGCCACTGTCTCTGGTGTCCTGAGCATGTCGGCGAGGGATGGCAAGAAGGGTTCGGCAACTGGTACGCCATGCTCGTGGTGGAAGCGTATCCGTCCGATTACGGGCAGACTCCGTGGGTCGACGGCAACCCGGACGGACGCTACAAGGAGGACGGCGTCAAGGCGTGCAACGAGGATTCGCAGAACTATCCCGATGGCCGAACCGAGGGCTACGTCATGGCATTGCTTCGGGACATCCAGGACGGCGCCAACGACAACCATGTCGCCGACCCGGCGCCCGACTGCCACACCGACGCGCTGAGCCTGGGGTACGACGAGATCCTCACGGTGTTCCGCGATGACGATCCCACCGACATCGGGATGTTCCTGAACTCCTTCCGCAGCCGGTATCCCCAGTACGACATGGATCTCTGGAGCACCACGTTGAACGCGGGTCCCACTTTCGGGTTCCCGCTTCCCGATCCCTCCGTCGTGAGTCCGCCACCCTCGTGCTCGATCGTGCGGACGGGCGAAACGATCACGATCGAGCTCATGGCGAATGGCTCTCTGCTGGGCTACCAGTGGCGGGCCAATGGCTCGAATCTCTCGAACGGCGCCGGCGTGAGCGGCGCCACCACACGCACACTCACGCTCTCACCGGTCTCATCCTCGATGGCAGCCACCTACGATTGCGTCGTGACCACGTGCGATGGATCGAAGTCGGTCACCAGCCCGCAAACGCGACTGACGGTGTTCGACGCGCCGGAGTCGCCTCGCCCCTACATCGCCTGGGGCGAGAACTACAACGCGCAGTGCGGGAATGGGACGATGGATTACGAGCTGCCGCCCGGCTCCTACACCGGATTGACCAACCTCGTTCAGGTCGAGGGAGGACGCGTCTATACGATCGCGCTCCGTGCCGACGGAACGGTCTACACCTGGGGGCGGACCGAGGGCGGCGAGCTCGGGAATGGCTCCTTCTTCAGCAACACCTTCTCTCCGGTGCAGATCAGTGAGTCCAATGTCGTCCAGGTGGCGGCCGGGAACAGTCATGCTCTGGCGCTCCACCGCAACGGAAGCATCACCGCCTGGGGCTGGAATCTCTACGGCCAGCTCGGCGACATGACGCAGGACAGCCGCGCCGTCCCCTCAGCGACCGCCTACCCCGGATGCTTCGTGGCCATTGCCGCGGGACATCTTCACACCCTCGCGTTGCGGTCGGACGGCACGGTATGGGCCAGCGGAAACAGCGCGTACGGCACGCTTGGAAACGGGACCACCAGCAGCGTCAACACGACTCCCACCCAGGTCCCGGGGTTGACCGATGTCATCGCCATCCGCGCCGCGGGCTTCACGTCGCATGCGCTCAAGTCCGACGGCACGGTCTGGGCCTGGGGAGACAACACCTGGGGCAGCCTCGGTGATGGCACGTACATTCAGCGGAACACCCCGGTGCAGGTGGTCGGCCTCACCGACGTCCGCGCCATCGCCACCTCGTACTCCAACGCGTACGCGATTCGATCCAACGGCGAGGCCTACGCGTGGGGACGCGGCGGCGAGGGCGCGATCGGCAACGGATCCGCAGCCTGGCAGAACGCGCCCGTCCTGATTCCGGGCATCGTGAATCCAAAGAAGATCGAGTCCGGCGACGCCGGCTGGGCCATGGCCCTGATGCAGGACGGCACGTTGCGGGCCTGGGGATACAACGCCAACAACGTGCTCAACACCGGCGCGATCAATGGCTCGTATCAGTACACCCCGCAGCCGGTGCTCGGTGTCTTCGGCGCCAACAACATCGGGGTCGGGACGGCCACCGCGCACGTGCTGGGGCATCTCTCCGGGGTGACGGCGGTGGACGATCCGGCTTCCGGCGATGCGCCGCTCCAGCTCGCCCTTCGCGTGGCCCCGACACCCTCCCGCTCGATCGCGTTCCTGGCCTACGACCTTCCGACCGCGGGGCGCGTGTCGATCGCGGTGTACGACGTGGCCGGTCGGCTCGTGCGCTCGATCGTCAGCCAGACGCGTCCGGCCGGGCGCCACGTGGCCTCCTGGGACGGCCGCTCCAGCAGCGGCCAGCCGGTGTCTCCGGGCGTCTACCTCGCGCGGCTCGAGCGCGAGGGTCATGCGCTCAACCGGCGAATCGTGCTGGTTCGCTGATCGCCTCGCGACGACATCGGCGGCGGCACGGTATGATGGTGACCTTCCAAGCACTTCGACTGCGCGACGGAGGTCCCCATGGAGGATCGTGCCGCCGGATCCCCCGACGGCGCGGCGCCGCACGAAACCACCGCGGTTCTCATCGCGAAGGCCCGCTCCGGCGACACGCCCGCGGGCCAGCGCCTTCTCGCGAGATTGCTGCCGGCGCTGCGGCGATGGGCTCGGCACCGGTTCCCCGCGCGGCTCCGCGATGCCCGCGACACGGACGACCTCGTTCAGGACGTGCTCCTTCGCGCGTTTCGCAGGATCGACTCGTTCGAAAACCGCGGCGAGGGCGCGTTCCTCGCCTATCTCCGTCAGATCCTGCTCAATGCGGTGAAGGACGAGGCGCGCCGCGCGGATCGTGCGCCTCGCGCTCTGCCTCTCGACGACAACCTTCCCGACTTGGCACCCTCCGCCGTGGAGCGAGCCATCGGTGCGGACCAGCTCCGGCGCTTCGAGGACGCGCTCGCCACGCTTCCCGAAGAGCAGCAGCAGGCCGTGATCCTGAGAGTCGAGTTCGGCTACACCCATGCGCAGATCGCCGAGGCGCTGGGCAAGCCGTCGATGGACGCGGCGCGCGTGATGGTGTCGCGCGCCCTCGCGGAGCTGGCGAGGAGGATCGATGAAGGCTGACGAACCCGATCTCTCCGGGCTCGCCGACGCGGTCGCCGATGGCTCGCCGGTCGACTGGGACCGAGTCACCGAGTCGCGCGGGCTCGCTGGTCTCAAGCTGATCGAGCAGCTGAGCGCGGCATACCAGGAAGAGATCCCGCACGCGTCCGCGCCACTGCCCCCTCCGACGTCCCTGTTCGCGCCGGGGGAGCGACTCGGGCCCTACAGGATCGAAGGTGAGCTGGGGCGCGGCGGCATGGGCGTGGTCTACCTCGCGCGCGATCTCCGTCTCGATCGCGAGGTCGCGGTGAAGGCCCTGCCGCCCGATCTTTCCGCGAGCCCGGAAGCGCTCGGGCGGCTGACGCGCGAAGCACGCCTCCTGGCATCGCTGGACCATCCCGGCATCGCGGTCATCCACGGCATGGAAGAGGACGCTCGGGGAGCGCGCTACCTCGTGCTGGAGCGGGTGCGGGGAGGAACGCTCGCCACTCGCCTGCGCTCGGGACCGATGCCGCCTTCCGAAGCGCTCGCCTTGGCGACGCAGGTCGCGGAAGCGCTCCAGGCGGCGCACGAAGGCGGCGTGATCCATCGGGACTTGAAGCCGGGAAACATCATGGTGACCGCCAACGGCCGGGTGAAGATCCTGGACTTCGGTCTGGCGCGGGCACGTCACGCGCCCGCCACCGAGCTCGAAGGTCGAGACTCGCCGCGGCTTCACCAGCCCGGCGAGAGCACGATCGTGGGCACGGCGGGTTACGCGAGCCCCGAACGCCTGCAAGGTCTCGAGGACGTGCGCGCGGACGTGTTCGCATTCGGCGCCGTTCTCTACGAATGCCTCGCGGGAGCGCCCGCCTTCCCGGGCGCGAGCATGACCGAGGTGTTGCGGTCCGTCCTCTCGCGCGAGCCCGACCTCTCCCGCCTTCCCGGCGAGATCCCCGAGTCCTTGCGCCACCTGATTTCCGGCTGCCTCGAGAAGGATCCGGCGCGGCGTCTCTCGGGCATGGAGCCGGTGCTCGCGATGCTGCGCCGCGCCCGGACCGCCGGGGCCGAGCGCTCGGCCTTGTCCGGCACGCCGCACAACCTGCCCGCCGAGCGCACCCGCTTCGTCGGACGCGGAGCGGTGGTCGAGGAGTGCGAGGCGCTCCTGCAGTCCGGCCGTCTGCTCACGCTCACGGGACCAGGAGGCGCGGGCAAGACTCGAATCGCCCTCCGGCTCGCCTCGCGAGCCCTGCCGCGGCATCCGGGAGGCGTGTGGTTCGTCGACCTGAGCGCCGTCGCCGAGCCCTCGCGTGTTCCCCTGGCGGTGGCGGCGGCCATGAGCGTCCGTGAGCAGCCCGGCGTCCCCCTCGCGCGAACGCTGCTCGAGCGTCTTCGTGACGTCGATTCGCTGCTCGTCCTCGACAATTGCGAGCACGTGCTGGAAGCGAGCCGGTCGCTGGTGATGGATCTTCATGACGGCTGCCGCGGCGTCACCGTTCTGGCGACGAGCCGCGAGGCCCTTGGATTGGAGAGCGAGCGGAGCTACGACGTTCCTCCCCTCCCCGTGCCGGATCCGGCGGAGCCCGCCGAGCCCGCGACCCTGATGCGGCACGAATCCGTCGAGCTGTTCGTGGACCGCGCGGTGCTCGCCGCACCCGATTTCGCGCTCGACGAAAGATCCGCCGTCGCGGTGGCGCGCATCTGCCGCACCCTGGATGGCATCCCGCTCGCCATCGAGCTCGCCGCCGCGCGCGCGCACGTCCTCGATCCTGTCGAGATCGCCGAACGGCTCGACCGGATGATGGGACTCCTGCAGGCAGAGCCGGGCACCGTCTCACGCCGTCATGCGACGCTTCAGACCGCCCTCGACTGGAGCGTGGAGTCGCTTCCCACCGAGGAGCAGCGCGGGTTCCGCGCGCTCTCGATCTTCGTCGGCGGCTGGGACGTCGAAGGCGCGCGTGCGGTGCTGGATCGAGGCGACCTCGAGACCGTCGATCTCCTCGGCCGTCTCACTCGCCGCTCGCTGGTGACCGTGACCAAGAGTCCTTCGGGGACGCGTTATCGCTACCTGGAGCCGGTGCGGCAATTCGCGGCCGAGCGCCTCGCCCGGTCCGATGAAGCCGTGGCGGTCCACGGGCGATTCATCATCCATGCGGCGGCGCTCGCCGAGCGGGCCGAACCCGAGCTTCTCGGACGCGATCAGGCGGTCTGGCTCGATCGGATCGGCGCCGAGCACGAAAACCTGCTCGCCGCCCTGGAAGGAAGCGGCAGCGCCCCGGGCGAGGCCGAGGCGGCCTTGCGGATCGCCGGGTCGCTGTGGCGCTTCTGGCACATCCGTGGGCACCTCCGGACCGGCGCCGCGGCGGTGCGGCGAGCGCTGTCGCTTCCCGGCGCCGCGGCGCGCACCCCCTTCCGCGCTCGCGCCCTCTATGCGGCAGGCGCGCTCGCGGTCTTCGACATGGAAGGACAGCGCCGCGCTCGCGAGTACTTCGAGGAGGCGCTCGCGATCTTCCGCGCCGCCGGCGACGACTTCGGCGCGGCCCGCTGTCTCACCGGGCTCGGCGCGGTCGCGAGCGCCCGCCGCGAATTCGCCGAGGGCGCCGCGCGCCTCGAGGAAGCGCAGGCGCTCTATCGGAAGCTCGGGGATCCGCGCGGGCTCGCGGTCACCCTGAACAACCTCGGCGCGGCCGCGTGGAACCAGGGCGACCTGACGCGCGCCGGCGAGCGCATCGCCGAAGCGCTCGACCTCGCGCGCTCGGCCGGGGATCTCGGCAACGTCGCGCAGCTCGGCGTTGCGCTCTCCATGATCCGCTCGCGTTCCGGCGACGCGGCCGGGGCCGCATCGCCGCTGCGTGAGGCGCTTGCCACGCTCGGGTCACTCGGCGCGCGCCACAGCAGCGCCGCGGGCGCTTTGCTGGCCGCCGGCGAGCTGGCGACGCTCGAGCGCAGGTTCGAGGACGCGGCGCGATGGTTCGGCGCGGCCGACACGGTGCTCGAGCGTCTGGGACTGGTCTTCGACGAGGCCGACGTGTGGTGGAAGCGCCGCGACGCGGCGCTCGCCGAGGCGCGCGAGGCGCTCGGAGCGGCGACATGCGATGCCCACCGCGAGGCGGGACGGCGCATGGATGTGGAGGCGGCCCTGCGGGCGGCGCGGGACGAGCTGGGGTCTGCGCGAGCCTAGCCGGGGTCTGGAACGATCCTCGACCCGGCCGGTTGGAAGTCCGGTGCCTTGCCCGGCGGCGCGCCCCACGGTATTGCTCCACGATGGTCCGCCACTTCATCCCGACTTCGTTCGACCTCCGCGCGCTCGTGCGTCTCGCCGTACCCATCGTCACCGTGCAGGTGGGGATCATGCTGATGGGCGTCGTGGACACCATCGTGGTTGGCCACGTCTCCGCCAGAGAGCTCGCCGCGGCCTCGCTCGGCCACTTGTATGTCTTCGGGCTTGCCGTGTTCGGCATCGGCACGCTGTGGTCCCTCGATCCCATCGTGTCGCAGGCGATGGGAGCCCGCGACCACCAGGGCGCCTCGCTCGGCATCCAGCGCGGCGTGGCGCTCGCGTGCCTGATGGGCGCGCTCATCACCCTGGCATGTCTCCCCGCGCCCTGGGTGTTCCGCGTGCTCGGCCAACCGGCGGAAGTGGTGCCGCGCGCGGCGGGCTTCGTGTGGATGTCGGCGCCCAGCATGATCGCGCTGCTGCTGTTCGTGACGTTGCGTCAGGCCTTGCAGGCCATGAAGCACACTCGCGCCATCGTGATCACCATCGTGGCCGGCAACGTGGTGAACCTGCTGCTCAACCTGGTGTTCGTCTTCGGAGGTCTCGGGCTGCCGGCGATGGGAGCGCCGGGATCGGCGCTGTCGAGCACGATTGGCCGCTGGTTCATGCTGGCACTGCTGCTGCAGCTCTCGCGAGCCGAGCTCGGGCCGATGCTACGCCCCTTCCGCCGCGAGTCCTTCGCCTGGACTCCCATCGTGGCCACGTTGAGATTGGGGCTGCCGATCGGCATCCAGGCATCGGTGGAGTTCACGACGTTCGCCTCGATCACGGTGATGGCGGGCTGGTTCGGAGCCGAGGCGATCGGCGGCCATCAAGTCGCGATCAATCTCGCTTCGTTGAGCTACATGGTGCCGGCCGGGATCGGCAGCGCCGCTTCCGTTCTGGTGGGCCACGCGATCGGTGAAGGCGACTCGGCGCACGCGCGGCGGGTGGCCGCCAGCGCGTTGCTGATCGGAGCGAGCTTCATGGTGCTCATGGCCCTGCTGATGCTCGCGATCCCCGGCCTGTTCGCCCGCGCCTACACCTCGGTGCCGGGAGTGGTGGCGATCGCGGTGGCTCTCATCCCGATCGCGGGCCTGTTCCAGGTGTTCGACGGCGTGCAGGTGGTGGCGGCGGGCGTGCTGCGCGGCGCGGGTGACACGCGGGCGGCGATGCTCGCCAACGTGCTCGGCTTCTGGCTTCTCGGCATGCCGGTGAGCCTTTGGCTCGGCTTCAGGTCGCAGCTCGGCGTGACAGGACTGTGGTGGGGCTTCGTGGCCGGCCTCGGAGCCGTGGCGGTGTTCCTGACCGCGCGCGTGGGAACGCGGCTCACCGGGGAGCTGTCGCGCCTGAAGCTGGAAAAGGCCGCCGTGTGATCTTCACTTCTTCGCGAATTCGGACCGCCAGTTCTGAACCAGCAGCACGTCGGCCTGCGGCGGCGCCGCCTCCTCCGTGGGCTTGAGCGCCACGAACCGGTCGGGCCGTGAGGTCGGAAGGAAGTAATGGCGACCCCAGTCCTGCATCCGCAAGTCGCTCATCCTGAAGAGCTGCTGGGGCGTGGCCAGCCGCACCGATGGCTCCAGGGTCACCTTGACCTCCAAAATGCGGTCGCCTTCCCGATAGTAGAGAGCGTCACCGCGGGCGCTCCAGAGTGGCATCACGCCGCCATTCGTCGACACCTGCCAACGTCCTTGGGCGATGGGGTATTGGCGGAGGTAGATCTCGGTTCGACCGGTTTCATCGGACGAGTAAGCCAGGAATTTTCCCTGAGGCGCGGGTGCGGGGAAGTCCTCGTTCGCCGGCGTCGCAATCAAAGCGGTCGAATCATCACCCGCCACGCTGGTCTGCCAGATGTCGAGACCGTTGTCCATGCCAACCTTGGGATGAATCAGGTAGCGGCCATCCGACGTGAACCGCCCTCCCAGCCCGCCACTCAATCGACGAGCGTCGAGGGCGCCGTCCGCAGGCTTCACCCAGAGCGCGCTGGTGTTCATGTCGCGATACACGATCGAGCGACCGTCCGGCGACCAGGCGGGTTCCATCTGTCGTCCCGGACCGAACGCGAATCGCGTCTGGGAGTTTCGCTCCAGATCGTGAAGCCAAATGTCGCCCTCGCCCCCTTCACGCCTCTCGGTCACCAGCATGCGGTCGTCGGGCGAAAGCGCCATGGACCACACGGCGCTGAGCGCACCCGTCAGCGTATCCACGATGGCTCCGCTTCGATTCACCAGGACAGCGGACGACTCGACACTTTGAGTGGCCAGCCGGTAAGTCAGGTCGCCGTTGGTGGCAACCGTGACCGAGCTCGCGTTCGCGGCGATCAGGAACGGCTCCCCGGTCGCCTTGAGCCGTTGCAGAGAGAAGGGGAGCGCCCAGACTCCAGCGCCTTCGCCGACCCTCGAGAAGAGAATGAAACCGTTCGGATCGTAGACCGGCTCCCAGGCGAACCCCGAAGGCAGCGTCAAGAGATCCGTTCTGCGGCTTCCCACCGCCAGCGACAGGGTCTTGGCTCCGCCCATCACCAGGTGGCGGACGTAGATCACCCCTCTTCCACCGGGAAGCACGTGAGGGTGGTGCAAGTCCGCATCCAGAGTGTCCTTTTGCACGAACATGCTGGGTGTCCCGCCGCTGGCAGAAACGACATAGAGATGGTCGATCCCCTTGGCGAAAACGACCCGGCCGTCGGGCAGCCAATCGGCGCCCGAACCGCCGCTGAAGTCTCCGATCGGACAGAGCGGGGTGACGCTCCCGCTCGCCACCGAGACCTTGGCCAGGCCGGCGTTGTTGCCGATGGCGATCGAGGCGCCGTCAGGTGACCATGCGGGTCGAAAGTCCGAATCGAGGCCATCCGCCAACACCCGCGAGCTGATCTGGTCGAGATCGCGGACCCACAGCTTTCGGTCCACCACGAACGCGAGCCGCCGGCCATCGGGCGAGATCGCAGGATTGGTGAGCTCACCACGCGGATGCTCGAGCATGAGCGTGAACTTACGGTGCGCCGACGGGGGGACCACGGGCCGCCACAACCACCCGCCCATCGCGGCCAGCACTGCGACGAGCACCAGGGAGCCAGCCCAGATCCAGCGGTGGCGCGCCTCCGTTCGCGGGACTGGCGATGGTGCGGGAGTCGGCGTCTCGGTCACACGCCCTGTCTGGACATCCTCGAGCACCAGCAGCGCTTCGCCGATGTCGCGCAGACGACGGTGAGGATTCTTCTCCAGACAGCGTTCGAGCATGACGCGCACGGAGCGCGGCAGATCGGCCGGCAGTAGCGAGAGATCGGGCTCGGCCCGCAGCACCGCTGCCAGCGTGTCCGAGATGGTCTCTCCCTCGAAGGCCCGGCGTCCGGTGAGCAGCTCGTAGAACACCACTCCGAACGCCCAGATGTCGGCGCGACGGTCGACGGGCTTGCCGCGCGCTTGCTCGGGACTCATGTAGGCGGCGGTGCCGATGATCGTGCCCGAGCCCATCGCCGAGCCCGGAAAGGTCGGGGACTGCGACAGCACCGGCGACGAAGCGCTCGTCTCGAGAGCCTTGGCCAGGCCGAAGTCCAGCACCTTGACCCGCCCCTCGGGCGTGATGCGCACGTTGGCCGGCTTCAGATCCCGATGGACGACTCCGCTGTCATGGGCGGCCTCCAGGGCCAGCGCGATCTGGCGCGCGATGTCGATGGCCTCGGCGACCGGAGTGGGGCCGGCGGCAATGCGCTGCGCCAGGTCCTCGCCCGGTACCAGCTCCATCGTGAGGTAACGAACGCCCTCGACCGTATGAACGCTGAAGACCGTGGCGATGTTGGGATGGTTGAGCGAAGCCAGCAACCGAGCTTCACGCTCGAAGCGACCCATGCGCTCGGGATCGGTGGCGAACGCAGACGGCAGGACCTTGATCGCCACCTGGCGATCGAGCGTGGTGTCGGTGGCTCTCCAAACCACTCCCATGCCGCCTTCACCGATCTTCTCGGAGAGGCGGTAATGGAGGATCTGGCGGCCGGTGCTGAGCGCCTGCTGCTCGTCAGGCATCAACTTCGGCAGGCCCGACGGAGCCGCACGGCATGACGTCTCCAGGATGTTGCGAGGATGGCGACCATGAGCGCCGAATGTACCTCAATCGACGCTCCGGGGCATGAGCG
>DASTBI010000177.1 GCA_035712145.1 Candidatus Eisenbacteria bacterium
GGAGGTCGAGCTGAACGTTTCGTCACCCCCATCTCCCACCGCGGCCGTCATCGGCGGCGGCATCTCGGGTCTGAGCTCGGCCTTCCGGCTCGGACAGCTCGGCCATCGGGTCACGCTGTTCGAGAGCGAGGACTTCCTCGGCGGGCTCGGCACAACGTTCCCGTATCGCGACGGACACCTCGAGCGCTTCTACCACTGCATCCTCCCCGACGATGACGCGCTGGTGCGCCTGATCCGCGACGTCGGGATGGAGAGCGATCTCCTGTGGCGCGACACCTCCATGGGATTCATGGTGAAGCGTCGCGTCTATCCCATGAACACTCCGATGGACCTGCTGCGATTCGCCCCGCTGCCCATCCTCGATCGCATCCGGATGGGCTGGATGGGACTGCGGGCCCGGCAGATCGGCGTGCAGCCTGGCCTCGACGACATCCCGATCGAGAAGTGGATTCGCAGCCTGGCCGGCGACAAGGCGTTCGAGATCGTGTGGAAGCCGATGCTCGAGGCCAAGATGGGGGACAGCTATCCGGCCTTGCCGGCGCTGTGGCTGTCGAGCCGCATGAACCGCGAGAAGAGCAGCGCACAGGAGCGGAAAGGCTGCCTCAAGCGCGGATACAAGTCCTTGATCGACACGATCGAAACGCGGCTGCGCGAGCAGGGGGCGGACATCCGCTTCAAGACTCGCGTCGAATCCATCGAGCGCGAAGGCGAGCGCATGGCGGTTCGCCTCGCCGGCGGCGAGCGCCTCGTGTTCGACCGCGTCGTCTCGACCACGCCGCTGATGCACTTCCAGGCGATGACGCGCGGACTGTGTCTCGATCCCGCGCTCGCCAACCTGAAGCTCGACTACCAGGGCGTGGTGTGCGCGGTCTTCCTGCTGAGGAAACCGCTCTCCTCCTACTACTGGATGCCGCTGGTGGACAGCGGCGCGAACGCGCAGGGTGTCGTGGAGATGTCGAACCTGGTGCCGCTCGAGCGGTCGAATGGCCTCTACGTGACGTATCTGCTCAACTACACGCACCGCTCGAGCCCGCTGTACAACAAGCCCGACGAGGAGATCCTCGCCGGCTACCGCAAGGACCTCGCGGATCTCTTCCCCGACGCCGGACGCACCATCGTGGACGAGTTCCTGTTCCGCGCGCCCTTCGTCGAGCCGATCTGGAGCGTCGGCTACCGCAAGGTCTGCCCCCCGACGTCGGTGATCCCCGGCCGGCTCTACCTGGCGTCCACCGCGCAGGTCTATCCGCGCGTGAACTCGTGGAATTCCTGCTGCACGGTGGTCGAATCGATGATTCCTCAGCTCCAGCGCGAAGCCGAGGAGCTGGCGGCGAGGCCTCGGTGATCTACGTCATCTTCCCCGCCTTCAACGAGGAGAAGGTCATCCGCCCCACGCTGCTCGCGCTGGTCGAGGGCATGAAGGGCAAGGGGCTCGAGTATCGCGCCGTGCTGGTGGACGACGGCAGCACCGACCGCACCATCGCCGAGGCGGAGGCCGCGGCGAAGGACAGCGGCGGCGCGCTGGCGCTCACGGTGCTGCGCCACGAGCAGAACCGCGGGCTCGGCGCCGGCTTGCGCACCGGGATCTACTGGTGTCTCGACCAAGCCACCGACGACGACGTGATCGTGACGCTCGACGCCGACAACACGCATCCGCCGGCGATGATCCCCACGCTGGTCGGCAAGCTCGCCGACGGATACGACCTCACGATCGCCTCCCGCTATCGCGCGGGCGCCGAGGTGCACGGGGTCCCCGGCTACCGGCGCGCGCTCTCGGATGTCGGACGCCTCACCTTCCAGGCGCTCTATCCCATCCCGGGCGTGCGCGATTACACCTGCTGCTTCCGCGCCTTCCGGGTCCCGATCCTGCGCCGCGCGCGCATCGCCTATGGCGAAGAGCTGTGCACGGCACGGGGCTTCGAGGCGGTGATGGATCTGCTGCTGCGCCTCGGCCCGCTCGGCGTCCGCGCGCACGAGATCGGCTTCGTGCTCGACTACGGCGAGCGCGTGGGTCAGAGCAAGATGAAGGTGCTCAAGACCATCCGGCAGACGCTCGGCCTGCTGGCGCGGCGCCGCCTGGAATCGCTGACGCGCTTCAGCTCGGCCCGGCTGAGGCGGCGTCTGCAGGAAGCCGAACGGGCGAGCGCCGGATCCACACGGTGAAGATCGCGATCGAGGTCGGCACGCGGCCCGAGATCATCAAGATGGCGCCGGTCATCCGTGCCTGCATCGCCCGCGGCGTGGACTACCGCATCCTGCACACGGGCCAGCACTACTCGGACGAGATGGACGGCGTGTTCTTCCGCGAGCTGGAGCTGCCGCCGCCACACCTGAACCTCGAAGTCGGCTCGGGCTCACAGGCCTATCAGATCGCCGCCATCGTGCGCGGCATGGAGCCGGTGCTGACCCAGGAGCGGCCTGACGTGGTGCTCGTGGAAGGCGACACCAACTCCGTGCTCGCCACCGCGCTCACCGCGCAGAAGCTCGGGATCGCGGTGGGTCACGTGGAAGCCGGGCTGCGCTCCTACGACCGCACCATGCCGGAGGAGATCAACCGCATCCTCACCGACCACCTCTCCGACTTCCTCTTCGCCCCCACCGAGCACGCC
The DNA here is from genome assembly GCA_035712145.1 of Candidatus Eisenbacteria bacterium. Taxonomy (NCBI): domain Bacteria; phylum Candidatus Eiseniibacteriota; species Candidatus Eiseniibacteriota bacterium. The sequence goes on from DASTBI010000177.1 coordinate 2,607, forward strand.
CGCGGGATCCTGCGCACGGAGGGCATCGCGGAAGCCCGCGTCCACGTGACCGGCAACACGGTGGTCGACGAAGTGCTGCGTCAGCGCGAGCGCGCCCGCGATCCGAAGGTGCTCGAGCGATTCGGCGTCGAGCCCGGCCGCTACGCGCTCGCCACCGTGCACCGGGCGGAGAACACGGACCACCTCGGCCGTCTGAAAGGCATCTTCGAAGGACTGGCGCGCTGCGGCCGCGAGATGAACATGCCGGTGCTGGCCGCGCTCCATCCACGGACCACGAAGCGGCTGGAGACGTCCGGCATTGCGCTCGACGGCGTGGTGCGCGCGCTTCCTCCCCTTCCCTACCTCCAGTTCCTGGCGCTCCACGACCAGGCCGGCCTGATGCTCACCGATTCGGGAGGCCTGCAGGAGGAGGCCTGCTGTCTGGGCGTGCCGTGCGTGACGCTGCGCGACAACACCGAGCGCCCGGAGTCGGTCGAGGTCGGGGCCAATCAGCTCGCGGGAGCCGATCCGGACGCGATCGTGCGCGCGGCGCATGCCATGCGCGGACGAAAGGGCGAGTGGACGAATCCCTTCGGGGATGGCAGGGCGGGCGAGCGCATCGTCGACATCCTCATCGCCGCGCTGCCGGGGAGACGCGCCTAGCGACTTGGCAACTTCTTGCTCTCCCTGGGGAGAGTAAGAAACGACAACACGCGAGACCCTTACTGATGCACCGCCCGCAGGCTCTCCTGGGCGCGCCGTAGCTTGTCCAGGTTCTCCTCCAGCATCGCCAGGTGATTGCGCTCGCGCTCCACGATGTCGGGCCGCGCTTTCGCGAGGAAGTCCTGGTTGCGGAGCTTCTTGCGGCTGTTCTCCAGGTCGCGCAGCAGCTTGTCGGCCTCGCGAGCCAGCCGGGCGCGCTCTTCGTTCAGGTCCACGAGGCCTTCGAGGGGAAGGAACACCTCGGCGCCGCGCACCACGGCCGAGGCGGCCACGGCCGGACGCGCGCCGTCGCGCGACAGCGTGAGCTTCTCGATCTTGGCCAGCGGGCGCAGCTGCTCGGCCAGGCGCTCCACCATGTCGAGCTGCTCGGTACTTCCGCGGAGCACCACCGGCACCTTGCGCCCGGGCGGGAGCCCGTTCTCGGCGCGCAGGTTGCGCACCGCCACCACCAACTCTTGAAGAAAGCCCACCTGGCGCTCGGTCTCGGCGTCGAACCACGCCTTCCTCGCTCGCGGCCACGACGAGGTGGCCAGCAAGTCGCCGTCGTGCGGCAGCGCCTGCCAGATCTCCTCGGTCACGTACGGCATGAAGGGGTGCAGCAGGCGCAGGATGCCATCGAGCACCTTCCACGCCACCCAGCGGGCGGTGCGGCGGTCGGCGGGATCCGCGTCGTCGGCCCAGCGCGGCTTGGCCATCTCGAGGTACCAGTCGCAGTACTCGTTCCACACGAAGTGATAGACGGTGTTGGCCGCCTCGTTGAATCGGTAGGTCTTGAGATTGCGCGTGGTGTCCTTGATGGCGTTGGCGAGCCGCGACAGGATCCAGCGGTCGGCCAGCGTGAGCGTGAGGGCGCTCTCCTTCACGCTGCCCAGGTCTTCGTCGCCGAGCCGCATCGACACCAGGCGCGCGGCGTTCCACAGCTTGTTGGCGAAGAAGCTCCCGGTCTCCACCCGGCGCTCGTCGAACAGCAGGTCCTGGCCCGTCGGGGTCAGGTAGATCATCACGAACCGCGTGGCATCGGCGCCGTAGCGCGCCATGAGCGCCAGCGGATCGGGCGAGTTGCCGAGCGACTTGGACATCTTCCGGCCCTGCAGGTCCCGCACGATGCTGGTGAAATACACGTGCGGGAACGGAACCTCGCCCTTGAACTCGATTCCCGCCATGATCATGCGCGCCACCCAGAAGAAGATGATGTCGCTGCCGGTCACCATCAGGCTGTTGGGGTAATAGCGCTTCAGGTCCTCGGTGTCCTCGGGCCAGCCGAGCGTGGCGAAAGGCCAGAGCCAGGACGAGAACCAGGTGTCGAGCACGTCCTCGTCCTGCGTCCAGCCCTCGCCTTCGGGACGCGTGGGCGATACCACCATCTCCTCGCCCCGGTACCACACCGGAATGCGATGCCCCCACCACAGCTGGCGCGAGATGCACCAGTCGCGGATGTTCTCCATCCAGTGGAGGTAGACCTTCTTCCAGCGCGGGGGGAAGAACTTCACGCGCCCGCGGCGCGCCGCCTCGATGGCCGGCGCGGCGAGCGGCGCCATCTTCACGAACCACTGGAGCGACAGGTAGGGCTCGATCACCGAGTCGCAGCGGCTGCAGTGGCCCACCGTGTGCCGATGCGGCTCGACCTTCTCGAGATAACCGGCGTCGCGCAGCGCCTCGACGATCCTCGCGCGCGCCTCGAAACGGTCGAGGCCGCGGAAGTCGCCGGCGTTGTCGTTCATCATCGCGCGCTCGTCCATCACCACGATCGGCGGCAGATCGTGGCGCTGCCCGATCAGGAAGTCGTTGGGGTCGTGGGCGGGCGTGACCTTGACCGCTCCGGTGCCGAACTTGGGATCCACCTGGTCGTCGCCCAGGATCGGGATCTCGCGCCGCACCAGCGGCAGCACCGCGGTCTTGCCGATCCACTTCTTGTAGCGCCGGTCGCTGGGATGCACGGCGATCCCGGTGTCGCCGAGCATGGTCTCGGGCCGCGTGGTCGCCACCGCGATGTGCGATGGACCGCCCTTGATGGGATCGCGCACCGGATAGCGAATCGTCCACAGGTGGCCGTCGGTCTCCACGTGCTCGACTTCCTCGTCGGAGAGCGCGGTCTGGCACCTCGGACACCAGTTCACGATCCGGTGCCCTCGATAGATCAGACCCTTCTCGTAGAGCTTCTGGAACACGAGCAGGACGGCGCGGCTGTACTCGGGATCCAGCGTGAAGCGCTCGCGCGACCAGTCGGCGGAGATGCCGAGCCGCCGGAGCTGCTTGAGGATCAGGCCCCCGTACTGCTCCTTCCACGCCCAGACCTCGGCGAGAAAGCCTTCGCGCCCCAGAGCCTGCCGGGTCCTGCCCTGCTCGAGCAGCGCCTTCTCCACGACGTTCTGGGTGGCGATGCCGGCGTGATCCATCCCGGGGACCCAGAGGGTCTCGCGGCCTTCCATCCGCTGCCAGCGCACCACCAGATCGCGCAGCGACTCGCCCAGCATGTGGCCCATGGTGAGCGACCCGGTCACGTTGGGCGGCGGGATCATGATCACGAACGGCGCGCGTGACGCACTCGAAGGGCTGGGAGGCTGGAAGACGCCGCGCGACTCCCACTCCGAGTACCAGCGCGCTTCGATGCGCACCGGGTCGTATGTCTGCTGCAGCGCCTCGGGATTCCCGGGACGCATGGGGCCTCCGTCGTTCAAGCGCAAACGGCCGCCCGGGAGCGGCCGAAGGGATCCACCTGCCGTGAAGAGCGACGGACGTTAGCACAGGGATTCCACCCCCTCAAATCCGCGTCATGGATCACGGCGAGGTCGGGCGAGCGCCCAAGATCCCCTTGCTGGCCACTTGCACGAACGGGCTGGTAGCATGCGCGTTGCATGCTTCGCGGTCGATGGATCGATCAAGACGTGCTTCATCTCCCAGCCCTTTTCCTCTCCAGCGCGCTCGTGGTGGCCGGGACCCTCGGCTTCTTCCTGCACGCCTCCGCCACGCCGCTCGACGACATTCCGGTTGGAGACGTGCCCACCGGCGATGTGCTCGAAGACGAGATCCGCGTGCTGGAGATCAGCGGGGATTCGCTTCGCCTTCCCCGTCGCGGCATGCTTCCCAACCAGGTCGTCGACCTTCCCGCGCTCGACCGGCCGCTGTCGCGGGCCGCGGAGGTTTCGCGCCTCCGCCTGTCGCGGGCCATCGCCCGGGACCTCGGGGTCTCCGGCTCGACTCCCCGCTTGATGCAGCTCGTCTACGACGACGAGCGCCTCGAGGCGTCGCTGGGCGTCGAGGGACGCGGTACCGTCGCCGAGGGACAGTTGGCCGAATTCGCGTCGGGAAGCGGGATCAGGCTTCGGCTCGCCGCGCAGCTCGGGCGCTGGCTCGCCTATGCCGATGTCATCGGCGGCCATGTCGAAGACTCGGACCGGTTTGCCGAACGCCAGCTGAACAACGACATGGTGCTGCTCACCGACAAGAGCCAGATCTCCTACACCGGGGCGCGCGAGCGTTGGGCCGCAACGGTCGGCAGGAGCCGGTGGCACTGGGGCCCGGGCGAGGAGGGATCGCTCGTTCTCTCCAAGACCTCGCCCGCCTTCTCGGCGGTGACTTTCCGCATGCGGATCGAGCCGCTTCGGGCCGACGGCATGATCATCAACGCCACGCTGAAGAGCGCCGCGGGGATGCAGATGGCGGCGCACCGCCTCGAGTGGCAGCCGCTCGACAACCTGCGGCTCGGGGTCAGTGAAGCCGCCCGTTACCAGGCGACCGGCTGGGTGCCCCTCTACGCGGTCGGCGTGATTCCCTACTCGATCGTCCAGAGCCTGCTGGTGCGCGACGAGCCCGAGTCGGTGTCGACGCTCCGGAACAACGTCATCGCCGGGGTGGACGCGGCGTGGCGCGTGGCGCCCGGCACCCGCATCTATTCCGAGCTGCTCATCGACGATCTCAACACCGACGAAACGGGAACCGTCAACAAATACGGCTACCAGGTCGGTCTGGAAGGCGTAGGGACGGTGCGCGGCACACGGGTGCGCTGGAATACCGAGTACACCCGGCTCTCGCGTTTCGTCTACACGTCGTACTACGATCGGGCGTTCGTGACTGCGGGCGAGCCCTTGGGCTTCCCCACCGGGCCGGACTCGCGGCGCATGCGCGTCCGCATCGCCTGGGATCCCACGGTGAGCTGGCAGGTCTTCGGCATCGCCGCTCGCAGCGACTTCGGCGAGAGCGGCCTCGACTCCACCTACGTTCCGGGCTCTCCGCCAGTGGACGTGATGGAGTTCGCCGGCGTGGTGGAGACGCAGCGTGCCGTCGAGCTCGGGCTGCGCTACTGGCCGGCCAGCGGGATCGACGTCGCGGCGAGCGCAGGCTTCACCTGGATCCGCAATGGCGGCCACGTCGAGAGCGCCGAGCGCCGCGAGCCGTTCGCGTCGCTGACCCTGCGCCTCACGCGCTGAGCGCGTCGCTCAGCCGGTGAGCGCCACCCGGCTCCACTCCACGGTGCGTTGCAGGCCTTCGCGGAAGGACACGCGCGGCGTCCAGCCGAGGACCTCCCGGGCGCGCGCCGCGTCGAGCCAGATGCGCTGTATTTCGCCGGGGCGCGCCTTGTCGAAGATCGGCTCCTGCGCGAAGCCGAGCAGGCTCTGCAGCTCGCGAAAGATCTGGAGCACCGAGGTCCCGATGCCGGTGCCGATGTTGACGATCTCGCCCGAGCCCCGGGTGAGCGCCCGCTCATTGGCATCGACCACGTCGTCGATGTAGAGATAGTCCCGCTGCTGCTCGCCGGTGCCGAAGATGATCGGGCGCTCGCCCGCGAGCATGCGGCCGATGAAGATCGCGTTCACCCCCGCCTCGCCATGCGGGTTCTGACGCGGACCGAAGACATTCGGGTAGCGCAGCACGGTGTAGTCGAGCCCGTGGAGCAGCTTCCAGATGTAGAGGTAGTGCTCGAACGCGTGCTTGCTGGCGCCGTAGGGCGCCTCGGGGTTCACGGGATGCTCCTCGGTCGCCGGCAGGAAGCGCGCCTCGCCATAGAGGGCGCCGCCGGTCGAGGCGTAGATCACCTTGCGCACGCGGTGGCGGCGGCAGCTCTCGAGCAGCGAGATCGAGCCGAGGATGTTGATCTCCGCGTCGCGCCTCGGATCCTCGACGGACTTTCGCACGTCGATCTGTGCCGCGTGGTGGTCGACGATCTCGGGCTGGAACTCGCTCAGCACCGCTTCCACCGCCGCCGGATCCACCAGGTCGGCCTGGAAGAAGCGCGCCTTGTCGTGGATGTGCTCGCGACGGCCGGTGGACAGGTTGTCGAACACCGCGACGTCGTGTCCGAGCGCCACGAAACCGTCGACGACATGCGAGCCGATGAAGCCCGCTCCTCCGGTCACCAGGATGCGCATGTTTCGACCCTAGCGGGCGGCGTGGAGGCGGCGCAAGCCGCTCATGCCGCGCGACGAGCCGCAGGCGCCGCGATCGCCGCGTGGAGGCGTTCGATGACGCCGAGGCGGTCGTGCCGTGCCGCCAGCGCGCGGCCGCGTTCGATCATGCGCTCCACCTCGGGGCCACGCTCGAGCAGCGCGCCGAGCTGATCGGCGATCGCCGCGGCGTCCGCGGCGACGATGCAGGCGCACGCCTGGTCCGCGAGCCAGCGCGCGACCGCCGCAGAGCTTCCGGCCGGCGCCACCCACAGCAGCGGACAGCCGGCGGCCAGCGTGCGCAACACGAGCGCCGCGGAGATGCGAGCACCGCTGGACAGCATGGCCGCCGAGGCCTGCGCGAGCCACGAGGACTCGGCGAGCCGTGGCGCGGGCCCGACGTGATGAACGCGGAGCTCGATGTCGAACGCGCGCGCCCGGCGCTCGGCGGCGGACCCGGGGTGGGACCAGGCCACGAGATCCACGCCGCTCCAATCCTCGGCGACGGTGGCGAAAGCCTCGATCGTGGCGCCTCCGCTCGCGCCATGGAGACCCGACAGCGCCAGCACCAGATCGCCGTCCCAGAGCGGGAGTCCGGGCCGGCGCGAGGCCGGCGCGTCGATCTCGGACCATCCCAGGAGCCACGAAGCACCCCACGCCGCGGCGCCGTCCAAGGGTTCGAGCCGCCGCCCGCCGAGCGCGCGCGCGGCCACGCGGGCCAGACCTTCGGCATCGTGGCCCGAGGAGAAGCCGGTCGGCCACCAGCGCGCGCGGCGCGGAAGCCATCGCGCGAGTGGACCTCCTCCGGCCGACGCCGAAGCGAGGATGACGTGGTCCCATGATTCCGCGGTGAGCGCCGTGAGCTTCTCCCGGGCGTCGTCGAACTCGATCACGTTGGCCTCGATCGCGCCGCTGACCTCGTTGCGCGCACGACCGGGCGGCGCGACCGCGATCCACGTCACGCGGTATCCGGCGGCCAGGATGCGCGCCGCGCGGCGACGAGCGTCCCCGGGATCGGCCCCGAGCGCGTCCAGGTCTTCGATCAGAAGCACGCGCGGCTCATCCCCCGCCCTGCGCGCCCGCGACGAACGACGGTGATCGGGCTGAGACGTCTCGCAGGCCGGGCAAGGCGGCGCGACGTCCGGCTTCACGGGATCAGGCGGCATCGGCCGCCGCGGTGGGGCTCGCGGCCGGGGCCGGAGGCAGCGTGAAGTAGAAGGTGCTGCCCTGGCCGACCGCGCTCTCGACACGCATCTGCCCGCCGTGCTGCTCGACGATGCCCTTGCAGATCACCAGCCCGAGACCGGTGCCTCCGGCGCGGCGAGTGGACGTCGAATCGATCTGGGTGAATTTCTGGAAGAGCTTGGGGAGATTGTCCGCGGAGATGCCTTCTCCGTGGTCACGCACGCCCACCCGCACCATGCCTTCCCAGTTCTCGACCGTGATCTCGAGATGGCCTTCCGCGGGCGAGAACTTGATGGCGTTGGACAGCAGATTGGTGACCACCTGGGCGATGCGGTTCGGGTCGAGCATCAGATCCGGGAGATCCGAAGCCATCACGAGGTCGAGCTCGATCCTCCGCTCTTCGAGCAGCGTGCGCAGGTTCTGCGCCGCCTGAGTCACCACGGCTTCGATGCGCTGGCGCTCGAAGTGCATGGGCAGCGAGCCGGAGTCGAGCTTGGAGAAGTCGAGGATGTCGCCGATCAGGGTGAGCAGCCGCTCGGTGTTGGCATGGGCGATGGTGAGCAGCTTGGCCTGCTGGTCGTTGTTCTTGAAGTAGCGCTCGTCGGTGAGCAGCTCGATGGCGCCCTTCACGGAAGTCAGAGGGGTGCGGATCTCGTGCGAGACGACGGCGACGAACTCGGACTTCAGCCGGTCGAGGCTCTTGGTGTTCTCGAACAGCTGCGAGTTGCTCACCGCGATCTCGGACTGCGAGGCGAAGAGGGTGAGAAAGCTCTCGTCGTCGGCGGTGAAGCCCTCCGGCTTGTCGATGACCCCCAGCACGCCCAGCACCCGGCTCTCGACGACCATCGGCACGGCGAGCACCGATTCGGCGCCTCGCTCCAGGCCAGGAAGGTCGAGACGGTCAGGGCTCGAGGCCGCGCGCCGGATGGGCCGGTGCTCGAGCGCGCTCAAGCCGAGATCGGTCTGCCCCTCCACGAACTTGGCCAGAGGCTGGGTCTGGAGCTCCGGCACGCCGTACGAGGCGGCGGCGACGAAGTCTTCCTCGGATTCGCGGCGCAGGAACACGATCGCGCCGCGCGCTCCGGTGGTCTCGGCCGCTTTCTGGCAGATCACCGCGAGACGCGGACCGAGCTCGAGGTTGGCGCTGATCTCCTTGCCGACCTCGTACAGCATGGTCATCTGTGCGGTCGCGATCCGAACCCGCTCGCGCAGCTCCTGCTCGTGATGCTGGAGGATGTCGTTCTTGCGGCGCAGCTCCTCGATCAGCTCGCGATTGAGCACACGCAGACGCCGGTGCGCGAGCCCTCTCTTGATGATCTTGTGCACCGCCTCGAGATCGAACGGCTTCGTGACGTAGTCGTAGGCGCCCTGGCGGAGCGCGTCGATCGCCGAGGCGGTCGAGGCGTGACCGGTGAGAACCACCACGCACACTTCGGGGTCGGCTTGCTTGGCGAAGCGCATCACCTCGAGCCCGGTCATCCCCGGCATGTTGATGTCGGTCAGGATCACATCGGGCCGCACCTGGGGCAGCATGCGGATCGCCTGCTCGCCGCTGCGCGCGACGTGGAGGTCGTAGCCTTCACCGCTCAGGAACTCCTGGCAGAGGTCGGCGACGGTCTCCTCGTCATCGACCACCAGCACGCGCGGCGGATCGGTCGGTGTCAGCTCGAGATTCGGGCTCCCCGCATCCGCCAGGAGTCGCGGCGGCCTGTCGGGGGACCCGTCAGTGGACATGATGCGCCTCGTCCAGCTGCACGCGCCGCCGTCCGGCCTTCTTCGCCACCGACAGGGCGCGCTCGGCCGCGTCCAGCAGCTCGAGCGGCTCGACACCCGATCGCGGACTCGCCGCGATGCCGAAGCTCGCGGTCACTCGCCCGACGCGCGGGAAGCGATGCCCCTCGAGCGCCAGCCGCAGACGCTCCGAGCATCGATGCGCCGGCACCGCGTCGGCTTCGGGCAGCAGCACGCCGAATCGATTCGAGCCGAGGCGGGCGAGCGTATCGGATTCGCGCAGCGTCAGACGCAGGACCAGAGCCACTTCCATCAGCGCGCGGTCGCCGGCTTCGCGGCCATGGCGAGCATTCAGCGATCCGAAGCGATCCAGGTCCACCATCACCAGGCTGAGCGGCGCCCCGTGGCGGCGGGCGCGATCGAGCTCCGACTGCAGGCGCGCGTGAAAGGCGCGCGAGTCGGGCAGTCCGGTGACCGCGTCGCGCCCCGGCTGATTGCGAAGCCGCTGCAGCTCCAGGCGCGCGCCGAGCGCCGCGCCGAGCGTTCCGGCGGCGGTGCGGATGAGTCCGAGCTGCGCCGGGGCCCAGCGTCGGCCGGCCGGCAGGCGCAGCGCGAGGGTGCCGACGCGCTCGCTGCCGCGCAGGAGCGGCACCGTCAGGCAGGCGCGCAGATCCCCGGCCTTGCTCTCCCAGGCGCCGCGCGAGCACCAAGGCTGGAGGCTGCCGTCGGGGCCGAGCGCCATGAGGGTCACCCCTTCGCAGTCGAAGGCCTGCACCAGCGCGTCGAGAGCGCGGTTCAGCGCGCGCGGCTCGTGCGCGGAGAGCAGCGCCTCGCAGGCGGCCCACAAGGACCGCGACGCGCGGCGACGCTCGCCCCCTTCCGGCCGGCGCGAACGCGGCTCCGCGGCCGGCGTCTCAGGCGGCGTGCGAGGTGTCGATCCCATCCGACTCTCCGTTCTCCAGCGCGCTCTTCAGCGTGTAGAGCCGCTGCGCGGCGCGCTCGATGCGTTCCGATTCGCGAAGCACGGTCTGCAGGCGATCGCGCACCTTGGATTGCTGTCCCGCGGGTCCGAGCATCAGGAGCTGGGCGTTGCCGCTGACGCCGACCAGCGCGTTGTTGATCTCGTGATGCGCCCGCAGCAGCTCGCGCGCGGCGGCGTCCCACTGCTGCTGTTCCCGCCACCAGCTCTCGATCAGCGTGCGGAGGACCGCCGCGCCGGCCACGTCGCCGGTGCCGGCGAGATTCGCGGCGTGGTCGCTGAGGCGATTCCGCAGCGCCCGCCACGGCGGGCTCGGAAACTCGGTGGGCGTGCTCATCAGGTCGTCCATCAGGCGGCCGCCTGCATGGTGTTCTGAAGGCGCAGGCGGAGGCGTGACATCGCGCGCGTGTGCACCTGCGAGACGCGCGACTCCGAGATCCCGAGAGCGCGTCCGATCTCCTTGAGCGTGAGGTGCTCGTAGTAGTAGAGCGCCACCACCAGCCGCTCCTGCTCGGGCAGCTGGTTCAGCGTCCGAAGGAGCAGCAGCTTGCTCTCCTCCTCCGCCAGCCGCTCTTCCAGATTGATCACCGTCGGGTCGGCCAGATGGTCGCCCAGCGTGCCGGGCTCCTGATCCTCTCCGGAGCGGCTCTCGTCCAGCGACACCAGCACGGCGCTCCGCACCTGGTCGAGCAGACGATAGAAGTCGCCGTAGGACATCTTCATCGCGCGGGCCAGCTCGTGATCGCTGGCGGCACGACCGAGCTTCTGGTCGAGGCGCTGGGTGACGCCATCCAGCGCGCGCGCCTTGCGCCGCATCGAGCGCGAGGCCCAGTCGAGCGCTCGCAGCTGATCCAGCACCGCGCCTTTGATGCGCCAGACCGCGTAGGTCTCGAACTTCACGCCCTTGCTCAGGTCGAACTTGGCATGTGCGTCCAGCAGCCCCAGGACACCGGCCGAATAGAGGTCCTCGTGATCCACGTTGCGGGGCAGCGTCGCCGCGACGCGCTCCACCACGTGACGCACGAGCGGCGCAAACCGCCGCAGCAAGTCTTCCTTCGAATACGTCACCGGCGGCGTTGCGGACACCGCGGGCTTCGCGGGCGTCCGGCGCTTGGCCACGGATTTGGACGGCGCACGGCGGGCGGGAACGGTGGCGGCACGGGGCATTGGGGATTCCTCCTAGGCTTCGAGCTGTTCCGACACGAGCGGCCGGCTGGAAGGGGTCGGATCCTGCGGGGTCGGATCCCACAGGCGCTCCGCCAGCGCGCGATAAGCGATCGACGAAGGGGCGTGCGGGAACGACGTGACCACCGGCTCCTGCAGCCGCACGGCATGGCCGACCGAGGGGTCGAACGGCACGTAGCCCCAGGCTTCGAGCTCCAGCGAGAGAAAGCGCCGCGCCACGAGCCGGATCCGATGCGACGTCTCTTCCGCCTCTTCGGCGGAGCCGGCCATGTTGACCAGGAGACGCGGCGCGCGGGACACGTTCTGCGCGTGCAGCACCTTGATCAGGCTGTAGGCGTCCGAGAACGCCGGCATCTCGGGCGAGGTCACGACCAGCACTTCGTCGGCGGCCAGACAGAACGAGGTCACCGTGCGGGAGATGCCGGAGGCGGTGTCGATCAGGATCAAGTCGACGCCAGGGTCCAGCGCGCTCAGTCCGCGCAGCAGGCACTCGCGGCGGTAGTCGTCGAGATCGGCCAACTCGGGAACACCCGAGGACGCGGGAATCAGGCGCACCCCATGCGGGCCTTGCACCACGATGTCCTCGAGCGTCCGCTCCCCCGACAGCACGTGCTGCAGGTCGTAGCGGGGGTGAAGGCCGAGCAGCAGATCGAGGCTGGCCTGAGCGAGATCGGCGTCGACGAGGAGGACGCGGGCCCCGCGCTCACCGAGCGCGACCGCCAGGTTCGCGGCGAGGTTGCTCTTGCCGACTCCGCCCTTGCCGCTGGCGATCGCGATGGTGCGCGCTCCGGAGCGGCTCCAGCGCGCCGGATGATCGACGGGCCCATCTTTCGGCGCGTCCTTCGGACGCTGCACCAGCTTGAGGCGGCGCGGTCTCGTGCTCATCGTCCGGCGTGGTTCGAAGGAGACAGGGCCAGCATGCCGGCCACGAACTGCCAGTAGCGAAGACGCTGATGGCAGCGCGCCAGGGGAAGCTCGAAGCCGAGTCGCTCGAGCCGCCGCTGCTCGACTTCCAGCGCGCGCAACGTCTCGTGCGCCTGGTCGAGCTGCGCGCCACGCGTCGCGGGCATGGCACGGAGGCCGCTGCCGAGGTCGAAGGCGGGCACGGTCAGGCTGCCTTGCGTCGCGGCTCGCGCGCCGTTTTCGGACGGCGGCGGGTGAGTGCGGAGAGCTTGGACAGCCGCAGCTCGACGACCTGCTCGACCTCACGAAGCGGGCAGCCGATGGCGCGCGCCGCTTCGACCGGAGTCAGGCCTTCGAAGTAGAGCAGTGCAAGCATCAGACGCTCGCGTGCCGGAATCCGGCTCCACGCCATCTTCAGGCGCTGGCGCAATGGAAGCGCTCTCATCGCGGCCTGCGGGTGCGGCGGCGACGCTCGTCGGCCGACACTTCGAGCGCGCGCGCGACGGAGCGGCGCAGCCCATCCATGGCGAACGGCTTGGCAAAACACTCCATCACGCCCGCCGTGCGCGCTTCACGGAGGGTCTCGGGCGTTCCGTACGCGGTCACGAGAATGATGGGTTGGGCATGACGGCCGCGGCGCAGCTTGCGCGCCAGCTCGAGGCCGCTCATGCCGGGCAGACGGAGGTCCGAGATCACCAGGTCGCTCTGCGACTTCGAGAGCCAGGTCAGCGCGGCCTCGGCGGTGCCGAAGGTGTCGATGGTGTGGCCGTCGTCGGTGAGACCTTCGGCGAGGGCCCAGGAGGTTCCGGGCTCGTCGTCCACGATCAGGATGTGGGGCATGAACCTGGTCCTCCGTGGGGTGATGGACGGAGGCCTGGACTGCAGCGGTCATGCCAGCGGCGGCGCGCCGAATTGAACGGCTGGCGTGCGCTTGCTTCGCCCCGCCAAGGCGGCGCTCGGGGCATCGGCCGGCCGCCGCGCAGCTGACGTTGTGGAAGGGACTTAGAGAGGTGGGACGGTGCTCGAGCCGAGAACTTGCCTGGAATGGCGAGCGTGAGGAGACCGAGCCGACCAAAGCGGGGCGCGCTCATGCAAGTGCATTTCGCCCGCCCAACCTCGTTCCGCCCGATCGATGGCCGATGATCGCTTCCTGGTCGGTCTACACCCCTTCGCCGGTCTCCCCGTCGTCGCCCATCTGGTACTCGTTGAGCTTGGTTCGCAGGGTCTGGCGCGAGATGCCGAGGCGGAGGGCGGCGCGGGTCTTGTTGCCTTCGCAGATCTTCAGCGAGTGCTCGATGGCCATTCGCTCCAGCTCGGCGAGCGGCCGCACGGAGCCTTCGGGGAATGCTTCGAACGCCATGGCGCCCATGGGCCCGGAGGACGACGGCCGTCCCAGGATCTCGGGAGGCAGATGGGACGCGAGGATCTCCTCGTCGGCTTCGAGCAGAAGGACGCGCTCGATGACGTTGCGCAGCTCGCGCACGTTGCCCGGCCATGCGTAGGCCTGCAGGGCGCGCATCGCGTCGGCGCTGATCGTGGCCATCGGCCGGCTCAGCTCCTTCGATAGCCGGGCCACGAAGTGCTGCGCCAGGTCAGGGATGTCCTGCGCGCGCTCGCGGAGCGGCGGCATGCGGATGGGCACCACGTTGAGCCGGAAGTAGAGGTCCTCGCGAAAACGGCCTTCCGCCACCATCTGCTGGAGGTCCCGGTGCGTGGCGGCGACCACACGCACGTCCACCGACACGTCCACATGGCCGCCGACGCGCCGGAACATCCGCCCTTCGAGCACGCGCAGCAGCTTGGCCTGGAGTGCCGAGGGCATCTCCCCGATCTCGTCGAGCAGCATCGTTCCGCCGTGGGCCAGCTCGAAGAGTCCCTTGCGGAACTGCTTGGCGTCGGTGAAGGCCCCTTTCTCGTGCCCGAAGAGCTGGCTCTCGAGGAGCTGCTCCGGAATCGCGCTGCAGTTGACGTCGATGAACGGACCGTCGGCCCGCGCGCTGTGGGCGTGGAGGTGGCGAGCCATCAGCTCCTTGCCGGTGCCGGTCTCGCCGAGCAGCAGCACGGTGGTGGCGGGACTGGCCGCGACGCGATCGAGATGCTGGAGCGCCTGCTTGAGGCCCGGGCTCTGGCCGAGCAGCGGCTGCTCGGGACGAGAGGCGCGGCGCAGGTGCTCGACCTCCCGCCGCAGCCGCGCGTGCTCGAGCGCGCGCTGCACCACGACACCCAGGTGGGCGAGATCGGGAGGCTTCAGGATGAAGTCGTAGGCCCCGAGCTTGGTGGCACGCACCGCCTGCTCCACCGTGCCGTGACCCGTGAGCATGATCACCGGAAGCCGCGGATCCTCTTCGCGCAGGCGCTTGAGCACCTGCAACCCGTCCTCTTCGCCCAGCTTCAGGTCGAGCAGGACGGCATCGACGCCTCCCTGGATGACGGCCGCGAGCGCGTCCATCCCGCCCGCCGCCTCCAGCGGCCGGAGGCCGATGTCGCGCGCCCATTCGCCCAGGCTGAACCGGAGCGAGCGCTCGTCGTCAACGATGAGCAGGCTTTGCGCGCTTTGCGTCTGAGTCTGTTCTTCGCCTTTCGCCATGACGCTTCTCCACCGGGAAGTCGAGCAGCACGGTGGTCCCTCGCCCCTCGCGACTGGCCGCGGCGATCGAGCCTCCATGCTCGTGCATGATGGTCTGGCAGATGGACAGACCGAGCCCGGTGCCCCCGGGCTTGGTCGAGAAGAATGGATCGAACAGCTTGGACAGAATGCCGCGAGGAATCCCCACACCCGTGTCGATCACTCGCACCTGCTGGAAGACGGACCACGGCCGCGCGACCGCGCGACCGTTGCGCCGCGACCGGTCGGAAGCCCGGCGCCCGGCGCCGCGCGGAGGCCCGCGCCTTCGCACGCGCCGCACTTCGTAGCGCAGACGCCCGCCCTGCGGCATGGCCTGAACCGCGTTGAGCGTGACGTTGAGCAGCACCTGCGTCACCAGGTCCGGGTCAATGTAGACCGGCCCGAGCCCTCGTGCCACGTCCAACTCCACGCGCACGCCTGCGCGCTCCACCGGATCGGCGGCCAGCTCGAGCACGTGCTCGATGCAGGTGGCGAGAGCGGTGGGCTTGAGCTCCGGCTCGCGCGGGCGCGCGTACTGGAGAAGGCTGTTCACGATGCGGTCGAGACGCGCCACCTCGTCGAGGATCACGCGCACGAATCGCGCCCGCTCGTCGCGGGGCTCGAAGCGCCCGAGCAGCACCTGGGCGGAAGTGCCGATGCCGGTGAGCGGGTTGCGGATCTCGTGCGCCACGCCGGTGGAGAGCTGGCCCAGCGTGGCGAGCCGCTCGTGTCGCCGCAGCTCCTGCTGCATCCGGCGCGACTGCGACAGATCGCGGATCGCCATCACCAGCCAGGGCGGCTTCCCGATGCGTCGCGACCGGAGCAGCACCGGCACCTCGGCGCCGCCGCGCGCGTGGAGGACGGCCTCGCGCTCTGAGGCCTTGGAGCGGAATGCATCGGCGACCGGATCGTCGCCCGAGACCACGGTGCGCAAGAGCTCGCTGGCCGGCTCGCCGTGGGTTCGCGCCGCGGTCGTGCCGAGGAGCTGGAGGGCGGCCGCGTTGGCCTCGGCCACGCGGCCCTGCGGATCGATCAGCAGGATCCCGATGTCATCGTGATCCAGGAGCGCCCGCCGGACGCCGTCATGGGGAATCCTCGGCGCGCTCGCACGTGCCTTCATTGGCGACGACTCCGGGCCTCGTCCATGGCCGCGCGAGTCTAGGGGGTCGGGCTGCCGCCGGGCAAAGAAAAGCCCGCCCCAGAGGGCGGGCGCCCAATGAGCACCACGATCAGTGGCGGACGAGCTCCTTGAGGATCTCGTTCACCACCACGCCCTGGACATCGTCGCGCTCGTAGTAGCCGGAGACGATCCGGGCCTGCGCGGTTTGAACTCTCGACCATCGAACCTGGTCGGCCGGACCCTCGAGCACCTTCCACGTGCGGGCGCGCGGACGCGCGCGCTTCGTGGTGCGTTTGGTCTTGCGGGTCGTGGTCATTCGTCCTCGCCGGCGGTGGGGTCGGCGCCGCGCTCACGGCGCCTTGTCCTGCATCCCTTGCGTCGTGCCTAGTCCTTGCTGTTCAGGTCCTTGCTGTTCAGATCCTTGCGGCCGGGGTCTGCACCCGTCCCCTCGGTCTTGCCACGATTCGCCCGGCGGTTCTCTTCCTGAATCCGCGCGTAGATCTCCTCACGATGCACTTTGATCTCCGGCGGCGCCTCGATTCCAAGCTTCACTTGGCCCGAGCGAACTTCGAGCACAGTGATCTTGACCGAGTCACCGATCCGGATGTTCTCGCCTAACTTCCTTGTTAGGACCAGCATCGTGAAGCAACCCTCCGGTTGCAGAACAGGGGCCTCGTGGCACCCCGAACATCAAGCGTATCGGCTGGATACGCAAGGGACTTGAGTGCGAGAATAGCCACATTCGCGCGGCACGTCCAAGTGGCGAGTCCGGTTGACACCGTCCGCCACCCTGCTAGGCTCCCGGCCGTAGCCCAGGGAGGGAGCACGCCCGCATGGACCGCGGAGCCCCCGCCGAACAGCTTTCCTGGTTGATCCTGCCGGCCGCCGCCATGCTGTTGGCCTCGGCGCTGAGCCTGCCTTCCCAGCGCTATACCGGGTTGACGCTGCGCGGCGACGAAGTGATGGCGGTGGAGCCTGACAGCCCGGGCGACCGAGCGGGAATCCGGTCCGGAGACCGGCTGCAGGCCACCTCCCATCGGTCCGACGAGCTCCAGAGCCCGCTCGCCGGGGCCACGCCCGGCCGGCCGATCGAGCTGCTCCGGCGCCGAGGACACCTGGTCGAGCGCCTCGACCTCATGCCCATTCGGCCACCTCCTGGAGAGCGGCGAATGCTGGCCGCATTGTTCGCCGTCGCCTCGGGCTTCGTGCTGCTCGGTGGCCTGGTGTGGAGCGAGCGCCGCGACCGGCTGACACGCCCCTTCTATCTCCTCTGCATGGCCTTTGCCGTCCTGCTCGCGCCTCCGCCCGCGATGCGCTCGGCGTCCTGGAGCCTGCTCCACGAGCTGCTCTACACCACCGCCACGCTGGCGCTGCCGGCGCTCTGCATCCACTTCTTCGCGCTCTTCCCCGAGCCCCGCGCGCCGCGCGGCCGGGTGGCGGCAAGCGCCACTCTCGCCTACGGGATCGCCTTCGTGCTGACGCTGAGCTGGGTCATCACGCTGGTCGTCCGCGCCGCGGGCGTCGATTCCGGAGCGCTGTGGCTCGGCTTGCTGCAGGCAGCGGCCGCGGTGTGGTTCGCCTCGGGTCTGCTGCTCGCGGTGGCGCTGTTCGCGAGATCGTATCTCCGCGCAGGCTCCGAGGACGCGCGGCGCCGCCTGCGTGTCGCGCTGCTGGGCACCGCGCTGGGTCTGGGACCGCTGGCCGCCCTCACCGTGTGGCGCAATCTCGCTCCCGACGTCGCGGTCCCGGGCGAGCGCCTCCTCGTGGTGCTCACGCTGCTGGTGCCGCTCTCGTTCACGTGGGCCACCGTGATCCATCGCGTCTTCGATTTCAGGGTCGCGGTGCGGGCGGCGGTCGCGGCGGGACTGTTCGCGCTCACCGGCGGCGCGGTCTACGTCGCCGGAGAGCTGGCCACCGCGCTCAGCCCGGACGGCGCCGACTACGGAGGCCTCTCGCTGGCGCTCGTCGGGGTCGGCGCGGCGCTCGCGGGTCCGGCACGTCCGCTCGGCCGCGCGCTGGGTCGGGTCGTCCTACCCTGGAGCGAGTCACGTCCGCTCTCCGAGACGTTGTCGTTGGACGCGCTGCGCGGCGAGACGCGCGGCGAGGTGCTCGAGCAGGCCACCGCGGCCATGACCTCGGAGCTTCGGCTGCATCTCTGCATCGCGCTCGAAGTGGAGGACGGCTCGGTGCGCGGCTTCGGCCCATCGGGCCCGATCGAGGATCCGCCCCGGCTCGATCCAGGCGTCTTCCATGCGCTGGCCGGCCGCGAAGGCATCGCGACGATCGACGATCTGACGCTCCTCGCCGCCGATCGGCAGACCTTGAGAGAGCTCGGCGTCCACTGGCTGATGGCGGTCGGCGAGGCCCCACGGCCGATCGCGCTCCTGCTCGGACGCCGGCTGGCGGGTCCCTGGCTCGATCGCCGCGAGGTCGAGACGGTCTCGCGCTTCGCCCGTCTGCTCTCGCTCGCGCTCGAGAACTTCGCGCTGCGTCACGCGGCGCGCACGCACGGGGAGCTCGATCGCGAGCTGGCGCTGGCGGGCGCGATCCAGACGCATCTGCTCCCGCGCCGCGCGCCGGTCTACCCCACGCTCGACTGCGCCGCGGCGACGCTCTCCAGCGAAGCGGTGGGCGGCGATTACTACGACTTCGTCGAGCGCTCGTCGCGCGAGCTGACCTTGGTGGTGGGCGACGCAGCCGGGAAAGGCGTCCCGGCCGCGCTTCGTCTGGCCGGCGTTCAGGCGCGCTTCAAGGCGGAGGTCATGCGTGGCCAGGATCCGGGGTCGCTCCTGCAGACCTTCAACCTCGAGCTCGCCCGCCATCAGCATCCCGAGAACTTCGTGGGGCTCGTGTGCGCGCGCATCGACGTCCGCGCCGGAAAGGTGCTGATCGCCAACGCCGGGCTCGAGCCCCCGCTTCTCCGCCGCCGCTCCGGGGAGTGGGAGTCGATGGCGGTGGGCGGCGTCCTGCTCGGCGTCGATCCCGAGGCGGACTATCCCGAGGCGAGGGCCGATCTCGGCGCCGGGGACCTGGTGCTCATCTATACCGACGGCCTCACCGAGGCCCGCCGCGCGGACGAGCTGTTCGGCACCGACCGCGTCCGCGAAGTGGTGGACCAGAACGCGCACCGGCGGGCGGTGGACCTGGTCCAGGCGCTGATCCAGGCCGCGCGATGCTTCGCCGACCGTCCTCTGGACGACCTGACCGTGGTGGTGCTCAAGCAGCTGGCCGACCCGCCCACGGCGCTGGTCCGTCCGAGCCGGCCGCGGACGGCCTCAAGTCCGGCATCGTGGAGTCCGATACCGCTGGGTGAGACGACAGGAGCCGTCTCCCCCGCTCGCGCTGCCAACCCACGAGCGGCCGATCCGATAGGTTGACCGCGCGCCTGGCGCGCGAGCCTTGGAATCGGGGTGGACCATGGACGAGTTCGTCGAGCTTTTGCTCCTCGACCTTCTATGGTGGATCCGCAGGTGATCCGCTAGGCCGAGCCGTCGCTCAGGGCCTCGATCAACTCGCGGGACAGCGCAAGGACGCGATGCACGGCGCTCTCCGGGGCGCCCGCGGCCGCGGCGCGCATGAACGCCGCGCCCACCACCACCGCGTCCGCGACGCCCGCGAGCGAGCGCGCGTCCATGGCGCTCGAGATCCCGAAGCCCACGGCGACGGGCAAGCCGCAACGCTCACGCACGGCCGCGATCCGTTCCTCGATCGAGCCGCGGAAGCCGCCGCCTTGACCGGTGACGCCGGTGCGAGACAGGCAGTAGACGAATCCGCGCGCGCGCTCGAGCAGGAGCGTGAGGCGGCTCTCTGCCGTCGTCGGCGCGACCAGCACCACCGTGTCGAGACCGGCGCGATCGAGCGCGGCCCACAGCTCGGGTGCTTCGTCGGGAGGCAGATCGGAGATCAGCACCCCGTCGAGCCCCGCGGCCGTCGCGCGGGCGCCGAACGCCTCGAGCCCGTTCTTCAGGATCGGATTGGCGTAGCTCATCAGCACCAGCGGCAGCTCGGAATCCTTCCTCAGTGCAGAGACCAGGTCGAGTGCGGTCGTCACGCCGACGCCATGCTCGAGTGCCTTCTCCGAGGCGCGCTGAATGTCCGGGCCGTCGGCGATGGGGTCGGAGAAGGGAACGCCGATCTCCACCGCCAGCGCTCCCTGGCGAGCGAAGCCGCGCAGCATCTCCAGCGATGCCTCAGGCGTGGGATATCCCGCGACGAGATACGGGATGAGTCCGGTGTGACCGCGAGCCGCCGCGAATGCGGAGGCGATGCGGCTCATGAAGCGAGGGAGAGGCGCCTAGCGCCAGCCGGAGGGGTAACCCGTCCGCCCGTACTGGAGCGGCGAGCGGATGTCCTGGTAATGCACCTGGATCAGCATCGAATCGAACGGCCGGTACGAGAGATCGAGCCCCTCGAGGAACGGCGAGCTCATCTTGGCGTTGCCGCCCATGCCGCCGCCCATTCCGAACGTATTGCCGATGCTGACGCTGACCGCGAGCGGATCACCGATGCGGTACTGAAGGCGTGTGACCTGGAGCCCGTGCGCGGGTCCGCCGCCGAAGGTCGTCCCGAACGAGAACTCGCTCGAGATCTGCATGCGCGAAGGCGAGAGCCAGGGATCGGGCCGGGCAAACGCGCTCACCGGGACGCGAGGAGATACGCTTCCGGGATCACTGGCGAGCTGAGCGTGCGCCGAGGCAGCCCACGTCGCCAGCGCCAGAACCAAGCCTGCACGTAGAGCGTTGGGCACGGAGGAAAGCTACGCGTCGCGGAGAGCTTCGTCAACCGGCTGGACGAACTCTTGACGCCCGCGCTTATTCGGCCGGCTTCAAGACGATGCGGATCACGATCTCGCCGGTCTGACCCTTGGGCGGGAAGGTGATCGGCACCACGACGGTCGATGACTGCGTGGACGGGGCCTGGGGCGTGGCGGTCATCGCCGGCGCGGCCGCCGGCTCCTGTCGCCGCTGCGGCTCGGCCGGGCGCGGCTGCTCGCGAGCGGGCGCCGGTCGGGCCGGCGGGATCTGCTCGGGAAGGTCGAGCTGACGCCCGTACTCGAGCACCGCCGAATCGGCGCGCGCCGGAGCCGTCTGCTGCGCTTCGCGCTCGATGGCCCGGCCCGGAGCGGTCGCGGGCGCCGAAGGAGCCGACGCGCGCGGCGCGGCCGGCGCCGGTGCTGCAGGCTCCGCGGCTCTGCCGCCTCCCACCCCCGGTCCGCGGCGCAGATCCTTGGTCACCTTTTCCATCAGCAGGTGCGAGATGCCGCGGAAGGTCTCGAACACACCCTTCCCCTGCGTGGCGACCGCTTCGAAGAACGGCACCTTGGCGCCGGGATTCAGCTCCTGGTTCAGCTCGTCGAGCGTGTAGACGTTCGGAAGATCCCGCTTGTTGTACTGGATGACCCAGGGGATCTCGTCGAGGCTCAGCTTGTACTCGGCGAGATTGGCGCGAAGGTTCGCGAGACTGTCCTTGTTCTCTTCCATTTTGCCGACTTCGCTGTCGGCCACGAACACGATCGCGTCGGCGCCTTTGAGCACCAGCTTGCGGGTCGCGTTGTAGAACACCTGGCCGGGCACCGTGTAGAGCAGGAACCGGGTGCGGAATCCCATGATCTCGCCGAGGTCGAGCGGCAGCAGATCGAAGAACAGGGTCCGGTCGGACTGCGTCTTCATGCTGACCATCTTGCCGCGGCTCGAGTCGGGTACGGCCTCGTAGATGGCTTCGAGGTTCGTGGTCTTACCGCTCAGGCCGGCGCCGTAGTACACCAGCTTCGCGTTGATCTCCTTGCCCGAATAGCTGACGACGACCACGTTGCCCTCCTTGAGCGACCCCACCCTGTCACGGGGCGTGAACCCATGGAGCCCCTTGCCGCCCTTTCTCCACAGGAACCCCGAAGGCGAGCCGGAACCCTTCGGTCCGGAACGCCGGATGGGGCCGCGACACTCTTGGCAGGACCGTGCGGGCGGACTCTTTCCGCGAGCCCTGCGCTTCGCGGGAGTTGTCGGCGGTAATCGGGAGGACCTTGAACGGCTTTTTTAGACGGGGATCTCGCGGTGGATCCAGATGCCGGCGCGCTCGCGCACGTGCGGCTGGATCCGGGCGGCTTCCTGAGGGTAGTGGGCGAGGAAGATGCGCTTGAGCGCGCCGCACTCGACGCTGGGGAAATAGCGGCACACCCGGGTGAACATGTCGTCGCGGCCGGAATAGAGGAACACCGAGATCTCGGTGACACGATCGAACTGATGCTCGTCGTAGGCGGCTTCGGGGGCTTCTTCGGCGTCCAGCCAGAGCGAGGCCCGCGCGTCGCGCACCTCGAACCCGTGGCGCTGGGTCATGAGGTACTCCCACAACCCGAAGATCTCGAGCGGGACGAAGCGGGTGGAGACGCTTCCCGGATCACGTGGGTGTCGGATCTCGCACCGCACCAGCTTCTGGCTGGCCATCATGGACCTCCGTCGAGGACAGGCGCTTAGCGGCGCTCGGGAGGATGCCGATGTCGAGGATGCCGAGCTTCTCTCGGCGCGGGATGCTAGCCTTGGCCTCCCATCGGGTCAATGACCCAGGGCACTCCGAAGCCCGTGCCCGGGCGAAGGTTGGCCCTCCGGGGCGGCTTGACAGCATTTCGAGCGAGGTCTTAGCTTTCTTGGTCACTCGGACAAGTGGCGCACGACGGAGGAGTTGAGACCCAAGGAAAGGCATGTCCCGACTACTCTATGGCTGGTTGACCAGCCTCACCGCGAGTCTTCCTTTGTGGCTCGGTTACGCTCTGGCGGACCTGGGCGCCGAGCTTCATTTCCGGCTTTTTCCCTCCCGGCGGCACGCCGCCCTCGCCAACCTGGCCGTGATGCTGCCGCGCTCGTCCCGCCGCGAGCGGCTCCAGATCGTGCGGCGCATGATGCGCAGCTACAACCGCATGCTGTTCGAGTTCTTCCGCCTCCCCCACATGGGCCGGGGGGAGCTGCTGTCCCGGGTCGAGGTGAGGGGACGCAAGCACCTGGAGAACGCCGTCGAGCGCGGGCGCGGAGTGATCATCTGCTGCACCCACCTCGGCAACTGGGAGCTGGCCGCGGTGGCCGTCGCCTACTGGGGCTATACGCTCCACGCCGTGGCGGGAGTCCAGCTCAACCGCTGGCTCACGGGTGCGGTGCGCGAGACCAAGAGCGAGCTCGCCATCCACACCGTGTCGCCCGAAGACGGCTTCCGCAAGCTGCTGCGCGCGCTCGAGCGCAACGAGCTCGTCGCGCTGATGGTCGATGGCGACATCTATCGTCACGGAACCCCCGTCGAGTGGTTCGGCCGTGAGACCCGCTTCCCATCGGGTCCGGGCGTGCTCGCGCAGCGCACCGGCGCGCTGGTGATCTGCGGCTACTGCGAGCGCGTGTCGCCCGGGCAGTTCCGCATCGTGATCGAGCCGGCCATCGATCCCGCCGCCTATCCCGACACCGAAGCGCTTCACCACGCGGTGGCGGGCATGGCCGAGCGGCACATCAAGGACCACCTCGATCAGTGGTGCATCTTCCGTCCGCTCTGGGAGGGAACGCCGGGCGAAGCTCCGGCGACGGCCATCGACGGCCAGCGCGCCCCCGCGTGAAGATCGGGATCGTCAGCCAGTCCTACTACCCCCGGTACGGCGGCGTCACCGAGCACGTGCACCACACCGCGGTCGAGCTGCGCAAGCGCGGCCACGAGGTCCTGATCATCACCAGCCACTTCCGCCGCGGAGAGGCCAACCACGCGGACGGGGTGGTCCGCATCGGGCACAACCTGCTGATCCCGTTCAACGGCGCCTTCGTGGATCTCGCGGTCGGGCTGCGGCTCGGACGCCAGCTCCGCGAGCTCATTTCGGATCGCGGATTCGACGTCCTCCACACCCACGCCCCGCTCGTGCCCACGCTGCCGCTGATGGCGATCCGCGCCGCCTCGTGCCCGCAGGTCGGAACCTTCCACACCACCGCCGGCCGCAGTCGCATGCTGGAATGGGCGCGCTCTTATCTCGCTCCCACCGTGGAGAAGCTCGACGCGCGCATCGCCGTGTCGACCACGGCGCGTGACTTCGCCGCCCACTACTTCCCGGGCGAATACGAGATCATTCCCAACGGAGTGGACATCGAGCGCTTCCGTCCCGACGTGGCGCCGTTCGCCGAGTTCCGTGAGGAAGGGATCGTCAACCTGCTGTTCGTCGGGCGTCTCGATCCGCGGAAGGGCGCCGATCGATTGATCGCGGCGATGCCGCAGATCCTCGAGCGCACCCAGGGCCGGGTTCAGCTGCTGATCGTGGGCGACTCGTATCTGCGTCCCAAGCTCGAGGCCTCGGTCGCCCCCTCGGCGCGCGCGCGCGTCCGGTTCCTCGGCCACGTCCCGAGCAGCGATCTGCCTCGGTGGTACGCCACCGGCGACATCTTCGTCTCCCCCGCCTCCGGCAACGAGAGCTTCGGCATCGTGCTGATCGAGGCGATGGCCACGGGTCGCGCGGTCGTGGCCTCCGACATTCCCGGCTATCGCTCGGTGATCACGCCGGGAGAGAACGCGGTGGCGGTGCCGCCGGGCGACGTCTCGGCCCTCGCCGAGGCGATCGCGGCGCTGGCGGTCGACCCCGAGCGCCGCCGACGACTGGGATGCAAGGGACACGAGCGCGCGCAGGAGTTCTCCTGGCCGCGGGTCACCGATCGCATCGAGGCCGTTTACCGCCAGGTGGTCGAGCGCCGGCGCAGCGCCGCCTCCGCGGCCTGATCCGGAGGGCCTCATGCAGGCCAAGGACGGCGAGAGCCCGGCTCCCGGTCCCGCGGTGAGCGCCGCGACGCCTCCGCTCTTCCGCCAGCGCAACTTCCTGGCGCTCTGGTGGGGACAGCTGATCTCGCTCCTCGGCGAGCGCCTCACGTATCTGGCGCTGGTCGGTCTGCTGGCGGAGCACACCAACCACTTCGCCGATCCCAAGTCGTCCCAGCTGCTGAGCCTGCTGGCGATCGTGATGCTGGCGCCGGTGCTCATGTTCGCGCCGTTCACCGGAGCGTGGGTGGACCGCTGGAACCTGCGGCATGTGCTCATCTGGTCGGACCTGCTGCGCGCCGGCCTGGTGGCGCTGATTCCGCTCTCGTACGCGACCAGCCATCACACGCTGCCGGTCTACGCGCTGGTGTTCGGACTCTTCGCCTGCAACGTCTTCTTCCTCCCCGCCAAGAGCGCGATCACCCCGGAGATCGTTCCCGCGCCCCAGCTCCTGGCGGCCAACGCGCTGCTGGCGGCGGCGGGCATCGCCGCCACCGCGTTCGGCGCGCTGGGCGGCGGATGGATCGTCGACCATTGGGGCTGGTCGCGGGCGCTGTGGATCAACGGCGTCACCTACCTGGTCTCGGTCGTGGCGCTGGCCATCATCCTTTACACGCCGCACCATCCGCACGGCCCTCCGCCGAAGATCTCGCTGCGCGCCTACCTCAAGGAGGTGCTGTCGGGATGGGACATCGTGCGGTCGAACCGCGGCGTGGGGCTGGCGCTGGTGGCGCTCGCCGCGGTGTGGGTGTCGGGCGGCTTCCTCCACGTCGCGGGGAATCAGCACATCCAGAGGAACGCCTTGCAGCCGGGCATGGAGCGGGTCGGAGTGCTTCTGGCGGTGCTGGGCGCCGGGGCCGGGCTCGGGACCTGGTGGGTCAATCGCCACCATCATCGAGTGACTGCCGGCGCGCTGCTCGGATGGGGACTGATCCTCGCCGGCTCGAGCCTGGTGGCGTTCGCGATGTCGAGCCACTTCGCCGTCTATGCGGCCGCCGCCTTCGTCGTCGGCCTCGGCGCAGCGCCGTCTTTCACGCTGGCGGAGACCCTGCTCCAGCAGTCCACCGAGACGCGCCAGCGCGGCCGCGTGTTCAGCGCGCGCGACTTCCTGATGCGGCTGGTGTTCCTGATCGGCGTGAGCGTGGCCGGAGTCGTGACCCGCGGCTTCGGCACCCAGGCGGCGCTGCTGATCGC
>DASTBI010000178.1 GCA_035712145.1 Candidatus Eisenbacteria bacterium
GCCGAGCTTCTCGATCGCTTCCATCAGCGCGGGAGGGGGCGGCCCCTGGCCCTCGGCGGACTTGACCATGGTCATGAACTTCACGACTGGACCTCCTCAGTGAGCCTCACGTCGGGAGCGGGAAGCATCGTCCGCGGTCCCAACACGAGACGTCGCACTCGTCCATCGCTCAGCACCAGCGCTCCCCACAACAGCACCGCGACATAGATGGGGAAGAGCAGGTGCGTGAACAGAGGGTCCTCGATTCTGAAGTGTGTCGCCACGGCGCCCCCCAGGTATCCGGTGAGCATGAGCGCTCCGAGCACCGCCGTGCGCGGGATGACATAGAGCGCGACGCAGACCAGCTCGATGACTCCGATCGCGAGCACCGAGTGCTCGGGATAACCCAGCCGGGCGCTGCCTTCGATCACCGCCGGCACCTGCAGCAGCTTTCCGATGGCGTCGAACGTCAGGAACGATACCGCGATACCCCACATGGCGCGCGCGGCCCAGACACTTCTCCTCGACGGCTTCATGACTCCCTCCTCGTCCGAGCCGGATGGCCGGCCACTTTGGCCGGCCTTACGCTCGGCTTCACCCATGCGACGAACGAGCGGGAGGGAAATCGACAACGGAGTTCTCGGAGATCAGACCGACGCTTCTCGCCTCTTGTTCATCCACCAGTAGAACGGCAGACCGAAGCAAAGGCCTCCGAGCAGGGACAGCACCACGAACCACGGCCATTTGTATCGCCCGGGCGGGGTGCGCGCGAAGTACACCGCGAGGATCGCGAGCGTCAGCGCGGCGTCGAAGATGAATCCCAGCGCCAGCCGGTCCTCGAGCACGGCGCCGAGCCCGCGGTAGTCGTAGAGCAGCCACCATAGGAAGAGGCCGTCGCCGATGATGAGACCGATGAACGCGACCACGAGGAGCGCCATGAGCGGGTCCTCCAGAGGGCGTCCGCGGCTAGCGCAGGCCCTCGATGACGTGCAGATCGATGAGCTGCATGTAGTACGTATAGGCGTAGGCGGTGCAATCGGCGCTCGCGAACACGCGCGAGATGCGGTAGATGCCGGTGGGATCGGGAGGGGTGAGCTCGCGCCACACCGTGCACTCGTCGGTGTCGGGATCGAGCCGGTAGAGACGGCCGGGCTGCTGATCGATCTGGAAGATGAGCATCGAGCGGCCGTCGGGGAACCAGCGAATGATGCGGTCCTGAGGGCCGAGCGCCACGATCGGCCACGGATCTCCGCCATCGACGGGATAGGCGTAACACACCTGCTCGGCATTGTAGGTGGCGACCGCGCTGCCGTCCGGGAACACCTTGAGCCCTTCGCGGTAGATGATGCCTTCGGGACTGATGGCCTCGTAGCGACCGGTGGCGAGCTCGGCCACGTAGAGACGCGTGCCCTTTCCGCTCTCGCTGCCGGCGACCACCACGCGACGGTTGTCGGGCAGCCAGGCCAGGGAGTGCGGCATCAGGCCCGAGAGCGAGAGCGCGATCGGCTCGCCGACTCCCGTCGGCAGCAGCTCCACCTCGCTACTCTGATACTGCCGGACGACCGGGATTCGTTCGCCGTCGGGGGATAGGCCGCCGATCACGTATCCCTCGCCCAATCGCACGGCGGGCGAGCCATCGAGAGGACGCTGGTAAGCCGACCCGCCGCTGCCGCCGCCCTCGGCCGACTCACTCAGGATCGCGAAGCGGCCGTCCGACGAGAGATCGTGGAGCAGCGTCCAGTCGAGCCATGAGAGATCCCGCTCCCTCGCATCGCTGGCTGCGAGAGCGCTGATTCCCGCACGCTCGGTCCCATGCGCCACCAGCACGCGGCCGTCGCGTGCGATGTCGTGCACCGTGAGGTTGCTGGCGAGCTGCAGCACGCGCCGCACCTCGCCCTCGAGGTTCACGGCGTAGAGACCACGCGCCGCACCGCCGCGATCTGCGGTGAACCAGACCTCTTTGCCGCTGGCGGACCAGGCGATTCCTCGAATCGTTCCCCAATCCGACGAAAGGTGCCGAATGTCTCCCTTGCGATTGACCACGCTGATCGAGCCCGAATCGCTATTTGGGCTCGGGTGGTTGGCGAACGCGATCCATTCGCCGTCCGCGCCCATGCGAATCTGGCTCACCCATCCCGACGTCGAGAACAACGGGTTTCCGATCGGGTACTCGATGCGAATGCGGCCTTCCTTCTGGCGGACGACGGCGAGCTGGGTCCCGTCGGGGCTCCAGTCGGCGCCATGGACATCGTGCAGCACCTCGCGGGGAGCGCCGCCCATGAACGGGACGCGAGCGAGCGTCCCGCCGAGATCGAACACGCTGGAGAAGGTGGGTCGCAGCAGGAGGGCCTGCTCGTTCGAACGGGAGACCGAGAGAAGGCTGGCGCCCGGAATCCCCAGCGGCCCGGCCTCCGGATTGCCAAGGTGGTTCCGGAACAGCTCGAGGGGGCGGCCTTCCCAGGCCGCGGCGTAGCTCACCGTGCTGGCGTCGGAAGAGAAGCGCGCCGACCACACCATGCCGCGCCGAAAGGTGATCCGCTCATATCGAATCTCGTTCTCCACCCGCTCCACGCTGCGCTCTTCCTGCTTCGCCGACTGGGACAGCGTTTCGAGAGCAAAGGCGAGGTCCGCGGCGGACTGGAAGCGCTCGGTGGCGCGCTTCTCCACGCACCGGCGGATGATCGGCGCCAGTCCCGGAACGGCCGCCTTGATGTCGGCGGCCAGGTCGGGCAGGTCGTCCCGCAGGATGGCCGACATCGTTTCGCTCGGAGACTCGGCCTGGTAGGCGCGCCGGCCGGTGATCATTTCGTAGAGCACGAGTCCGAGCGCGAACAGGTCGCTGCGTGCGTCCGCTTCCTCGCCGCGCACTTGCTCGGGCGCCATGTAGCCGACGGTGCCCATCAGCATGCCGGGAACCGTGGTGGTCTCGAGCATCGACTCTGCGAGCTTCCCCGAATGCTCCGGCCGGGTGAGCTTGGCGAGGCCGAAGTCGAGGATCTTGACCCGCCCCTCGCGAGTGACGAAGAGGTTCGCGGGCTTGAGGTCGCGGTGAACGATTCCCTTGGCGTGCGCGGCGGCGAGGCCGTGGGCGATCTGCGCGCCGTAGTCGAGCGCCTTGCGCACCGGGAGGGAAGCCACCGCGAGACGCTCGGCCAGGTTCTCGCCCTCGAGCAGCTCGGAGACGACGTATGGCGCGCCCTCGCTGGTGCCGACGTCGTAGAGCGACACGATGTTGGGATGGTTGAGCGAGCCGGCGGCGCGGGCTTCCTGATCGAATCGACGCAGGCGAGTCTCGTCGCCGCTCAGGGCGACCGGCAGGATCTTGATGGCGACGTCGCGGCCGAGGCGCGGATCGCGCGCCCGGTAGACCTCGCCCATGCCCCCTTTGCCGAGCAGGGACTGCACTTCATAGCGGTCGATCCGGGTGCCGGCGGAGACGGACATGGACCGGACATTCTGGGGCGAGCCCCGAGGATCTGTCCAGGAAGGGCCAAGGATCGGGCGGCGGCCGGCCGATAACCAGGGAAGTCTCCAGAAATCTGAGCGGTCGCAAAGGCCGCGCACGGGTTATGCTTTTCGAGCAGGCGAGCCGAGCGTGGGGCGGGGCCTGCGCCAAGGACGGTTCCATGAAGCGTCTTCTGATGTACTCGCTGGTCGCCGTGCTGATGGTGGCGAGCGAGCCCGGCGTCGCAGCGGTGGCCGACCTCCTCCCGGTCGCCGCCGGCAGCTCCGGAGCCATGGCCGCGGTGATCGGCTGGCTCACCTCGGGAGCCGACGCGGGGATGATTCTTCCGGTCCTACCCGGTCGCTGAGAGCACACTCAGGCCGGACGGGGGTGCAGCCATGCTCCGCTCTTCGTTGGTCGCAGCTCTCCTCGCCGCGTGCCTCCTCGGCACGCCGGCGCTCGCGGATCACACCTCGGGAAACTGCGACACCGGGATCCCGGCCGACGAAACTCTCGGTTTCAATTGGTTCCCGCGCGGCGAGATCTTCTGCCCACTGATCGCCGATCCCAAGAGTGACGGGTCCTTTGCCAGCTACGTGCGCGGCACCTCGTCGTCACCCTTCGGCACCGACCTGGGATCGATCGGAGTCGGCGACCGGTTTACGATCGTGCGCTACAACGGTCCGCGCGTCGGCGAGGGCGTCGAGCTGGGGCTGGCGGCCAACGTCTATGCCCAGTTCGATCTCGATGCTCCATCCTACGATCTGATCAACGCCGATTACGTGATCGGCCTGCCGCTCACTTTCCGCCTCGATCGGTTCTCCGGTCGGCTGCGCCTCTACCACCAGAGCTCGCATCTGGGAGACGAGTTCGTGCTCCGGCCCGGAGTCGAGCGCGAGAACTTCGCGTTCCAGTCGGCGGAGGGGATTCTCGCGTTCGACATCGGTCCGATCCGCGCGTACGCGGGGGGCGAGTATCTCTTCGGCGAGACCCCGGGGAGCAGGATCACCAGCCTGGTCCACGGCGGTGTGGAGTTCCGCCAGGGCGGAGGCCTCGCGCCGTCCGGCAAGCTCGCGCGCGTGCGTCTGGTCGCGGGCGCCGATCTCAAGTCATCGGAGGAGCTGGACTGGGAACCCGCGGTGAGCGCGAGAGCCGGCTTCGAGTTCGGACGCCAGACGGGAGCGACGCATACCTCGCGACGCATCAGCCTGCTCGGCGAGTACTACGAAGGGGCTTCGCCCTACGGCCAGTTCTTCCGCGACAAGGTCTCGTACTACGGCGTCGGCCTTCACATCGGCCGCTAGTCGAGCTTGACGATCGTCGCCTTCGATTCCCGTTCCGCCGCCTTCAGTCGAACGAAGTAGACGCCGGCGGAGACGCGAGAACCGCGAGAGTCGCGCCCATCCCATGCGACGCTGTGAGGCCCGGATGTGAAGCGCCCGGTCGCCAGCGCCTTCACCTGGCGCCCGGCGAGATCGTGCACGCGAAGGTCCACGGCTCCGTCTTTCGGCAGGGTGAACACCACGTTCGCAGAACCGCGGAAGGGATTGGGTCCAAGCCTCAAGCTGAAGATTGGCGCGTGCGGATCGGGAGGAACATCCGTCGTGCTCGCCGGCTTGGCGTCGATCCCCAGCACGTGGTCGTTGCAATAGAAGCCGTTCCGCGCCACGGGCAGCTTGATGTTCGGGAAGCTCGCGCCGCCGCCGGTGAGACCGCTGTCGAAACGCTCGATCGACAGACAGATTGGGCAGGATAGATCCAGGACGAGCTGTTGCTGGTCACCGCTCACTTTATAGGAGCCGCCACCGACCAGATCGGCCGGGTATGTGTCATCGGAAATGAAGTCGAACATGACTGCGGTCACCCGGTAGTGCTGGAAGGTCCCGTCGAAGCCCTGGGGCTCGAGCTCGAAAGTGCCCAGCATGGCGTCCTGCGTCACCGCGGGACACTGACACGGCGGGAGACATCCGGCCCAATTCGACGACTCCTGTCCGAGTTGGTACCGAAAGGATTCGGCAGCAGTGCCCGGCGCCGGGCCGAGGGCCAGGACGAGAGGAAGAGCGAACAGCAGCACTTTCATGGCGACCTCCGAGGCTCCGGCGATGCGGGGTTCGAAGGGCGGATCAGGGCCGGAGACGGTGAGATTCTACGCCCGCCCGACGACCGCTTGCGAGCGCGAACCGCCTTCACGGCGCTGGCCGCGACCACGGGGGACCGCTAGGATGGCGGACCTTTCGAGGAGGTCGGCGTCCATGGAAGACCGTTTTCTCGAGTCGGTTCGCAAGTCGTTCCCGGCGGGCGGAGCCACGATCACGCTCGGCGCGCCGCTGCGCGAGGGAGAGTGCCATCCCGAGCCGCTGGTCACGGTCCCGCTGGCGATGATGAACCGCCACGGACTGATCGCCGGCGCGACCGGCACCGGAAAGACCAAGACGCTCCAGCTGATCGCCGAGCAGCTCTCGGCCGCCGGCGTTCCGGTGTTCCTCGCCGACGTGAAGAGCGATCTCTCCGGTCTGGGTGCGATGGGGGAGAGCGGGGAGCGCGTGGCGCAGCGCGCCCGCGACACCGGCTTCGACTGGAAGCCTCAGTCCTTCCCGCTCGAGCTGCTGAGCTTGTCCGGAAAGCGCGGCGCGCAGCTCCGCGCCACGGTGTCGTCGTTCGGTCCGCTGCTGCTCGCCAAGGTGCTCGGCCTCAACGAGACACAGACCAGCGTGCTCGGGCTGGTGTTCAAGTACTGCGACGACAAGCAGCTCCCGTTGCTCGACTTCGCCGACCTGCGAGCGGCGCTCCAGCACCTCAGCGGCGAAGGCGCCGCGGATCTCGCGGGTTACGGCGGCATGTCCAAAGCCTCGGTCGGCGTGCTGTTGCGCGAGATGGTGGAGCTGGAGCAGCAGGGCGCGGGAACGTTCTTCGGCGAGCCCGAGTTCGACCTGGATGACCTGATGCAGACCGAGCGCGATGGCCGCGGGCTCGTGAGCGCGCTCGAGCTGTCGGACGTCCAGGACCGGCCGGCTCTCTGGTCCACGTTCACGATGTGGATGCTGGCGCGGCTCTATCACGAGCTGCCCGAGGTCGGCGACATCGAGAAGCCGAAGCTCGTGTTCTTCTTCGACGAGGCCCACCTGCTGTTCCGCGGGGCGAGCCCGGCGTTTCTCGAGCAGGTCGAGCAGGTGGTCCGGCTCGTGCGCTCGAAAGGCGTGGGCGTGTTCTTCGTCACCCAGAGCCCCAAGGACGTTCCCGCCACGGTCCTCGGCCAGCTCGGCCACCGCGTGCAGCACGCGCTGCGCGCCTTCACCGCCGACGACGACAAGGCCCTCAAGGCGGCGGCGCGCACGTTTCCGAAGACCGAGTTCTACGACCTCGAAGAGACGATGACCACGCTCGGGATCGGCGAAGCGCTGGTCACCCTGCTCGGGGCCAACGGCGTGCCCACGCCGCCGGTCGCCACTCGGCTGGTGCCGCCGGCCTCGCGCATGGGACCGCTCAGCGAGGCCGAGCTGTCGCAGCGGTTGGCCGCGTCGAAGCAGGTGCAGGAGTACGCGCAGGCCATCGATCGCGAGAGCGCGCGCGAGATGCTCGCGGCGCGCATGGCGGGGCGCACGGAGGCCGCGCCGGCGGAGAAGCCCGCGCCGCGTCGCACCGCCGAGCCGGCGAGCACCTTCGAGCAGGTTCTGAAGTCGCCGCTCACCCGCAGCATCGCCACGACCGTGACCCGGGGATTGCTCGGCGCGCTCCTCGGGCCACCCCCGCGCCGCCGCCGCCGCTACTTCTAGGTGACCCGGTCGCGCCGCGCCGCGGCACCGCCACCCGCGCGGTCAGGCGCTCCCGAGCCGGCGCCGCCGCTCGCGCTCTCCAATCCGTGGCTCATCGGCGCCGCGCTGATCGCGTTCGCCTGCATCCTCTACAGCGTCACCTTCCGCATCATCGACTCGGACTTCTGGCAGCACCTGCTGGTCGGCCGCGTGATGTGGGAGCGGGAAACCATTCCGCGCGAGCACCTGTGGTCGTGGGTCAGCTACGGTCGGCCCGAGGTGCTGCAGTCATGGCTCTTCCGCTGGATGCTGTGGCCGTTCTACGGCAGCGGGGAAGTCGAAGGCCTCTTTGCGTGGCGCTGGATCACCACGCTCGCCGCGTTCGGTTTCGCCTGGGCGACGGCCCGGCGGCTCGGAGCTCGCGGCACGCTGCCGCTTCTCGTCCTGGTCTGGTGCGCGCTGGTCTATCGCTCGCGCTCGCAGGTGCGGCCCGAGACCCTCGCCGCCGTGCTCATGATGGCGGAGATCTGGCTGCTCGAGCGCGCTCGTCGCGGCCATGTCCGTGGCCTGTGGTGGCTGGCGCCCCTCATGTGGATATGGGCGAACGCCCACGTCTCCTACTTCATCGGCTTCGTGCTGATCGGTGTCCACGCGCTCGGCGTGCATCTCGGAAAGCGCGCCGAGGTCCCCGTCCCGAGCCCGCGCGAGTACACCGCAGCGGCCATCGCCATGGCCGCCCTGGCGGTCGCCAATCCGTTCGGCTGGCAACAGCTCTGGCAGCCGTTCGATTACGCGCTCCATCTGAGCCGGGAACCCCTGTTTCGTGGAATCGGTGAGCTGCTGCCCGTAAGCCCAAGCACCGGTTGGCGTCACGGGCTATGGCTCATGGTGGTGGGCTGGCCCGTTCTGGCGCTGGTTCACGCCCGGCGGCGCGGTGCGGACTGGGTCGAGCTGATCACCTGCGCCCTGGTCACCGCCTTGGCGCTTCCGAGCCAGCGCTTCCTGGGCGTCTACGCGCTGGTCGCCGCGCCTTACCTCGCGCGCGATCTCGAGCACTGGGTCCAGGCCCGGCAGTGGCCTCGGTGGACGCGCACCGCGGCGACGCGCGCGGCGCTCGCCGGAATCTCGTGCGTGTTGATCGGCCTTCCCGAGTGGTCGCGGCCTCTGCTCGAGCCGGGTGTCGGCATCGCGCTCGAGCGTTTTCCGGTTGCGGCCTGCGACTTCATGGAGCGAGCCGGCATCCGCGGCCGCGGCTTCGAGCACTTCCGGTTCGTCGGATATCAGGCGTGGCGATTCTGGCCCGACCGCGCGCGGCTGCCGTTCATGGACATCCACCAATCCGGTTCACCCGCCGATCGCGCCGCCTTCGCGGCGGCCTTCACCGATCCGTCCTCATGGGCCAACCTCGCGCGGCGCTACCAGCTCGATTACGTCCTGCTCGATCGCCGGCAGCGCTCCGGGGTGGAGCTGCTCGACGAGATCGATGCCGACACCACGTGGTCGCTGGTGTTCTTCGATGACACGTCCGCGCTCTACGCCCAGCGCGC
>DASTBI010000179.1 GCA_035712145.1 Candidatus Eisenbacteria bacterium
CCCGCCAGCTCGTCGAGCATGAGCTTGTTGTCGCGCGCGGCGGCCGCCAGGCGGGCGATCTCGCGCTCGAGATCGGCGAAGCTGCGGAGGTCCGCGTTCCGGACCACCGGGACCACCAGCCCGCGTCCGGTCTGCACCGCCACACCCATGTGGACGTGCCGCTGGTAGACGATGTCGGCGCCGCGGATCTGCGCGTTGATCTCGGGAATCTGCTCGAGCGCCAGCACGCAGGCGCGGGTGAAGAAGCTCATGAACGAGAGCCGCACTCCGTGCTTCTGCTCGAAGCTCTCCTTGAAGCGGGTACGCAGGTCCATGACCGCGCTCATGTCGACTTCGTTGAATGTCGTGAGGATCGCCGCGGTGTGCTGCGCCTGCACCAGCCGCTCGGCGATGCGCTGGCGAATCCGGCTCATGGGCACGGCGCGCTCGTCCTCTTCGTGGAGCCACGCGGAGACCTTGGGCGACACGGCCTCACCCGACGCGACCGCAGCGGCACGGGGCGCCTCGCGCGGAGCGGGACGCGCCGCTTCGCCAGTCGCGGGCGGCGCCGCGGGCTTGGAGGACGGCGCCTTGGCCGCGGGACGGGCGGTCGCGGTGCCGCGGGTCTCGAGATAGCGCTGCACGTCCTCCTTCAGCAGTCGTCCGCCCTTGCCGCTTGCCGGA
Organism: Candidatus Eisenbacteria bacterium; assembly: GCA_035712145.1. Lineage (NCBI taxonomy): Bacteria > Candidatus Eiseniibacteriota > Candidatus Eiseniibacteriota bacterium. The sequence continues at coordinate 664 of DASTBI010000179.1, forward strand.
ATGGACGCGGGATCGACGCCGAACTCCTCGACCATGCGACGCACCGACGGGCTCAGCGCTTCCTCACCGTTGTGAGGGGGCGCGGGCGCCGCCTTCGCGGGGGGCGCAACCGGCGGCGACGGTGCGGCCGGTGCGGCGGGCGACGGCGGAGCCGGAGCCTCTGCGCTCGATGGCTCCGCCGCCCTGGCTTCGGAGGCCTTCGCCTCCGGCGCCTCGGTCGCCGCCGGCCCCGAAGCCGTGCCGGCCGACGCTCCAGCCGGGGCGTCTTCCAGGCGCGCGATCACCTCCCCGACCTCGACCTTGTCGCCGACCTTCTTCGCGTGGCGCAGAACGCCCTCGCGGTCGGCCGGGATCTCCACCGCGGCCTTGTCGGTCTCGAGCGTCGCGATCGGCTCGTCGGCCTTCACGTGCTCGCCGTCCTGCTTGAGCCATTGGACCAGGACGCCCTCGGAGATGGACTCGGCGAGCCGCGGGACCTTGATCTCGGTCGCCATCTAGCGCCTCCGGCTCGTGTCGCGGGCCACCCGGGTCGGCAGCGCGCCCACCTCGGCCAGCGCGCGGTCGAGCAGCTCCTTCTCCTCTTCGGCGTGGAGCGCGTAGAAGCCGGTGGCCGGCGTGGGCGATGCCTTGCGCGCGACCAGCGAGAGCGTGGCGCCGTTCGGCAGCACGCCTTCGAGACGGTGCCGGATTCCGCGCCAGGCGCCCATGTTGGCGGGCTCTTCCTGCACCCATCGCACGTCACGGGCGTTGGGATAGCGGCCGAGGATCTCGATGAGCTCGGCGCGCGGGAAGGGATAGAGCTGCTCGATCCGCACCAGCGCCGCATCGTCCACGGAGCGCTCGGCGCGCGCCTCGAACAGCGTGTAGAAGAACTTGCCCGAGCACAGCAGCACACGCCGGGCGCTGCGCGGATCGGGGAGCCCGTCATCCAGGACCGTGTGGAACGCGCCGTCTACGAAGTCCGCGACCGCCGAGACCGCGCGCTTGTGGCGCAGCAGGCTCTTGGGGCTCATCACCACCAGAGGCTTCCTGAAGTTGCGCAGCACCTGGCGGCGCAGCGCGTGGAAGAGCTGCGCGGGCGTGGTGAGGTTCACGACCTGCATGTTGCCGTTCGCGCACAGCTCCAGGAAGCGCTCGAGCCGCGCGCTCGAATGCTCCGGTCCCTGGCCTTCGTAGCCGTGCGGGAGCAGCAGCACGATGCCCGACATGCGCCGCCACTTGGACTCGGCGCTGGCGACGAATTGGTCGATGTACACCTGGGCGACGTTGGCGAAGTCGCCGAACTGAGCCTCCCAGATCACCAGGGTGTGCGGATCGGCGGCGCTGTAGCCGTATTCGAATCCAAGACAAGCGGCTTCGTTGAGCGGCGTGTCGAAGATCGCGAAGCGACCCTGCTCGGGCGCCAGGTGCTGGAGCGGGATGTAGCGATGGCCGTCGCGATGGTCGCGCAGGATGGCGTGGCGATGGCTGAAGGTGCCGCGTCCCGTGTCCTGCCCCGAGATCCGGACATGGCGTCCCTCCAGCACCAGGCTGCCGAGGGCGAGCGCTTCTCCGAGTCCCCAGTCGATGCGATCCGCGCGCAGCATCTCCTGGCGCTCCGCGTTCAGGCGCGCGTTCTTCGAATGAGGCTCGAAATCCTTCGGCATGGCGTTCAGGCCGGCGACGATCCGCTCCAGCGTCTGGCGCGGCGCTGCCGTCACGGCGCTCCAGTCCTCACCCGCCCAGTCGAGCCCTTTCCAAAGCCCTCCGAGGCGCTCGCGCGGCGTGGCCGGCGGGGCGTTGCGCACACGCTGATGGGCCTCCTGGAGACTCTTCTCGATCTCCCGCTCCATCGCCTTCAGAGAAGACTCGTCGATCACCCCGCTCTCGATCAGCCGCCTCGCGTAAGCGCGCGAGGCGGGGGTGTGCGCGGCGATCTTCTGGTACATGGCCGGCTGGGTGAAGGTCGGATCGTCGAGCTCGTTGTGGCCGTACTTCCGGTAGCAGATCATGTCCACCAGAACGTCACGCTTGAAGCGGGCGCGATATTCGACCGCGAGCGCGATGGCGTGGACCGCCGCCTCGGGATCGTCACCGTTCACGTGCAGCACCGGCGCCTCGATGACCCGCGCGATATCGGTGCAGTAACGGGTCACTCGCGCGTGCCAAGGCGTGGTGGTGAACCCGATCTGGTTGTTGATCACGATGTGGATGGTGCCGCCCGTGTCGTAGGGGCCGAGCTGCGACATCGTGAGCGTCTCGGGCACGATCCCCTCGCCCGCCATGCTCGCGTCGCCGTGGATCAGCACCGGAACGCCGCGCTCGCGCGCGGTGTCTTTCATGGCGTCCTGGCGCGCCCGGATCGCTCCGAGCAGAACTGGATTCACGAACTCCAGGTGGCTCGGGTTGTAATGGAGGTCGAGCAGCAGCGGTCGTCCACCGCGGGTCGCCACCTGCCCCGAGAAGCCGAGGTGGTACTTCACGTCGCCATGGCCCATGACATCGACCGGCGCGAAGTCGGACTCGAACTCGCTGAAGATGCGCTCGAGCGGCTTGCCGACGATGTGCGCCAGCACGTTGAGCCGGCCGCGATGCGCCATGCCGAGCGCCAGGTACTCCACGCCCATGCTGGAGGCGGTCTCGACCAGCATGTCGAGCATCGGGATCAGCGTCGCTCCACCTTCCAGCGAGAAGCGCTTCTGGCCGACATACTTCACGTGCAGGAACTGCTCGAAGGCGTCGGCCGCGAGCATCGAGCGCAGGATGCGTTGACGGTCGTCCGCGCCGAGCGCCGGATGATTGCGCGTGGGCTCCATGCGCGCCTGCAGCCACTCGCGCCGCTCCTTGTCGGGGATGTCGACGTACTCGACGCCCAGCGTGCCGCAGTAGGTTTCGCGCAGCGCTTTGATCAGGTCGCGCAGGGTGCCCTGTGAGAGTCCCAGGAAGGGCCGCGGATCGACCGGCTGATCGAGGTGCTGCTCGTCCAGCCCGAACTGCGCGAGGTCGAGCAACGGATGGTCGGTGAGGTCGCCCCCCAGCGGGTTGAGCTGAGCGATCAGGTGACCGAACTCGCGGTAGGTGTGGACCAGGCCATAGACCCCGCTCGGCCCGGCCTCGATTCCGGGACGCCGCGAAGGGTCTTCGGCCAGGTCGAACCCGGCGAAGAAGAGCGCCCACTCCTCGGGCACCGATTCGGGGTTCAGCCGGTAGCGCCGGTATTGCTCCTCGATGTAGCCGGCGTTCGCGCGCTGGATGAAGTCGAGACGGTTGTACAAGGCAGCTCCGTGACTTCGCGGTTCGAAGGGATCTTCGGGGGGCCGCTCTATCTCATGGGCGACAAGGGATTATCGGCTTAGGTCGAGGCAGGTTAGCACGAAATCCGAAGGCCCGTGCGAGGGCGCGGTGAAGCGGTTCAGCCGCTCGAGCCGGGCGACGGAACGGCCTCGCGCAGCGCCTCATCGGCCGCCTGGCCGAGCCGGCGCTCGATCTCGGCGGCGAAGGCGAGATGCTCGGGCTTCATGGCGCAGGCGCGCAGACAAGTCACCGTCTCGGCATCCCACTCCGGAATCGCCCCGCTCGGCTCGACCATGACGCGTGGGAAACCGGCGACCGCGAGGTGGAGATCGCGTCGCGCGGCGGCCTCGAACACCCGGCGAGCCGCGGCGGAGGAGAGGCTCGCCGTCGGAGCTCGCACCGCCCACACCAGGATGTCGAGCTCGGGCTCGAGCAGCGGCACGAAGCGGGAGTCGGCCGACAGGAATCGATGAAGGTGGAGCGCTCCCTCCCGTCCGGCTTCGAGGCCGCGCGCGAACTCGCCTCCGGCCTCGAGCGGCAGCATGCGCAACGTGGTCCACAGGGCGACCGCGGCGGCCCCGGGCCGCGAGCACTCGAGCGAGATCTCGCCGAGGTGGAGATCCTCTGACGTGAAGTAGGTGTAGGGCGAGTCGTGACGATAGAAGCGTCCGACCGCGGGGTCGCGGTAGAGCACACACCCGCAGCCGTAGGGCTGGAGGCCATGCTTGTGCGGATCGACCACGATCGAGTCGGTCCGTGGGATCGCGTCGAACGCCGCGCGCGCCTCCGGGTCGAGATTCGATGCGAGCGTGAAGTAGCCGCCATACGCGGCGTCGACATGGACCCGGAAGTCATGACGCTCCCGGAGCTCGAGGATCGCGGGCAGCGGGTCGACGGTGCCGGCCGCGGTCGTGCCGAGCGTGGCCACCACCGTGCCCACCGTACCGCTCGCCAGCTCCCCTTCCAGTGCCTCGAGCTTCATGCGGCCATGAGCGTCGGCCGGGATCTCGCGGAACTCCGTCCCGAGAACCGCGGAGAGCCTTCGGTGCGTGTAGTGCGCCTGCGAAGACGCGGCGATGGTCTTGCCGGGCGAGAGCTCCCGCGCCACCCACAGCGCTTCGAAGTTGGCGATCGTCCCGCCGCCGCAGAGGTGACCGAGATGGGTCTCCCAGCCGAACATCCGGGCGATCGCAGCGACCGCTTCCTTCTCCATCGCGGAGCTGGCGCGTCCGCCGTCGAGCGCGTGGTTGTTGGGATTGATCCACATCGCCAGGGCGTACGCGAGCCGCGCCACGGGATGCGGCGGCTTGAGCATCTGCCCCACATAGAGCGGGTGATGGTAGGGGTAGTTGTCCTGCAGACGCTCGGCGGTCTCGATGAGTGCGCGCTTGGCGCGTTCGCGATCGAACGACGACTGCACCGCGGGAAGGGTTGCGAATCCACGCTCGAGCACTTCCAACGCCTGGTCGAGAAGCTCGAGATCCGTGCGATCGAACGCCATGCGCGGATCATGGGGTCCGGGCGACGGACAAGGCAAACGCGGTGACTGCCACCACCGCGCCCGGGGAGGAGCCCGAAGTAGAGGGCGCCCCCTCGGCGCGATGATGTCTGTGTTGCCTTACGGGGTCGGCATGGCCGCCGTCGGGGGATTCGTGTTCAGCTCGAGCACGCGAACCTGGACACGCCGGTTCTGCGCGCGGCCGTCGGTCGACGAGTTGTCGGCGACCGGGCTCTCTTCGCCGAACGAGACCATGGCGATACGCGACATGGGTACGTTGTGGTGCGCCATCATGTAGCGAACGACTTCTTCGGCGCGCTCACGGCCGAGCTTGTAGTTGTAGCGATCGGTGCCCTTCGCGTCCGCATATCCACGCACTTCGAGCGCGTAGCGCGGATGAGATGCCAGCACGCTGCCGATCTGATCGAGCGTGCTCCCGGCCGCACTGCCGAGCTTGTAATCGTCGAACTCGAACTGGACCTGATGGGTGGCGACCTCCGTGTACTGGCCGGCGGCGAGGCGTTCCGCCAGCGCATTGGCCTGATCCGCACGAGTGCCGACCTGATCCACCCTGCCGCTCACTTCGCCTGTCTTCGTGTCCGTATAGGCTTTGGACTCGGCAACCTGCTGCCTGACGAAGCCCTTGGTCGCGCATCCTGTCAGTCCGACGCCCACCAGAGCGAGAGCGAGCACGGATCCAGCGACGGAATCCATTCTTCTTGCCATTGCGTTGTCCTCCCGGCGGCACGCGTGCCGCGTCCATGAGCCGTTGGCCAGTTGATCGGGACCAGACTTCACGCGATCGCTTCCCTGCGAGGCCTGGTCAAAGAGGAAGATCTGATGAGGCCACGCTGGGTCCCTAGCCCGTCAGGAAAGCGTCAAGTATTTTGCACGCAATGGCAGTGCCACGCGATCCATCACACCATTCACGCTCGCGCAGGAGCTTGCGGCAGCGAGTCTCGGCGATGGACGAAGTCAATTGTAGAAAGATCGACTCCCGATTCAATGAACCGAGAATTTTTCTCAGCCAACAAACCGCGACGCCGGCAGGCATGTCGCCCACCGGCGTCTGACGGACCTGGCGAATCGATCTACTTCATGCAGGCGATGACCACCGTGCCGCCCTCGGGCGCGTCCGCGCGCACTTCGGCCGTCGCCTGAACCCGGGCTGGATCGCCGATCAGGTGCGGGCTCATCTGCTTCACCACGGTCGCGGCCAGCGCGTTCGCTTCGTCGAAGCTGCGCGCGCTCGCCGTCACCCGCACCGGCTTGTTCGGATTGGGGGCCTGGTTGATCCACGTCGCCGCTTCGATCAACAGCGGCGTGGCGCCCGCGTCCGTCGCCGGCCGGCGCGGATCCATCGCCGGCAGCTCGCGGCCCGCGAACGTCAGCATCGGGCCCTCGGGCGTGGTGAGCCGGTACGCGCTCACCTTGAAGCCCTGACCCACGAAGTTGCGCTTGTTGCCCGCCCGATCATGAGCCTCGAGCACGTAGCTGTAGGTGAGGCCGGGCACCACCGGGGCACCGCCCTGCGACCGTCCATCCCAGACGATCTCTCGTGGCGGCTCCCCTCTGCCCTGGTAGTTTGCCACGGCCTCACCTCGAGCATTGACGACCGTCAGCTTCCAGCGCTCCACGCCCTTGAGCTCGGGACGGAAGCGCGCGACCGCACCCGAAGCGAATCCAGACAGCCACGGGTGCGCGATCCACGGTGAAGGCTGATGCGACGAGCTCGCGACCATCGGCGCCTTCAGATCCGGCACCGTGCGGTCCAGCACGTCGCGAGCGCTGCCCCACTCGAGTCCAGGAGCCTTCCAAGGATCGAGGTCCACCGTCAGCGGCGGTCGCTCGATGTCGAAGCGAATTCGGTCCTCGCCCTCCACCGTCAGGCTCTTGAACACCGTGCCTTCCGCGCTGCCCTTGAGCGTGTAGCTGCTGTCCTGCTGCCCGGACGAGGTCGAGGTCTGCGGCGCCGGCGCGGCGCCGGATGCCTTGAGCGCAGCGTCGGCCGTGCTGGTCGGCGCAGGCGCGGCCTTCTTCGAAGCGCGCGGCGCCGAAGTTCGCGGCTTGGCGGTCTGCGTCGTCGGCGTCGTCTTGCCCGGCGCGGGCGTCTGGGCCCCGGCCGCCACGGCCAACCCCGCGCAGAACACGGCGCACGAGGTCACCATCACGATTCGCTTCATGTCAGCCTGCCTCCCTGATCCGGAAATGGAACGTGATGGTGCCCCACTGCTCGCCGGTCCGGCCGCCGGTCAGCGGCTGGAACTTCCACGCCTTGAGCGCGGCGCGCGCGTTCTCGTCGAACTCATCGAAGCCCGCGGTCTTCTGCACCAGGACGTTCTCCTTCACCGAGCCGTCCGGCCGCACCACGAAATAGAGCGTCACCGAGCCTTCCACCGCGTCGCGCTTCGCCCAGTCCGGATACACCGGGGTCGCGTACGTGATCACCGGCCGGTCGGCGATCGGTCCCATGAGCGTCGCGCCCGCGAGATTGCGGCGCGCGCTCGACTCGCTGCTCTTGGCGGGCGCGCCGGCGGCGGATCCCTCGGTCGGGATGCCGGTCGAAACCGTGGCCGGACCGATGCCGCTGGTCCCGGTGCCGCGCGTGAGCGAGAGCGCGGGACCACTTCCGCCGCTGCCCCCGCGCGTCAGGCTCAGCGCCTTGCCGCCGGTGCCGGTGCCGGTGACCGCGGTGGCTGGCCCCCAGGCGGCGCTCGGGACGCCGGCGGCGCCGGTGCCGGCGACGGCGAGCGGCTCGTTCTGCTGAAGGCTCGCGAGTCGCGAGGCGATGCGATCCTCGATGGCGGTGCGCGACTGCGGCGCGGGCTCGAGGGCCGCCTGGTTCAGCGATCGCGCGAAGCGCTCCTCGGTCACGTTGGCCTTCGCCAATCCGGGCGTCGATGACGCCGAAGGCGCCGCCGGAGAGGACGCGGCGGGCGCGGCGAGATCGCCGGGCTCGATCATCAAGATCTCGGTGATCTCGGGCAGCTTCGATTCGGGGGTCTTCGCGGTGACCAGCAGCAGCAGCAGGATCGAATGAATGATCATGCTGGCGGTCATGCTCCACGAGGTGCGCCGCCGGCTGCTCAGCCGATCCATGGTCATGGGCATGGCGAACACCGTCATGGCTTGTTCTCCGTGCGCTGGCGAGTCGCGATCGCGAGGCGGTTCGCGCCGGCGATGCGGGCGCGATCCAGCACCTGCCGGACGTCGGCGTAAGGTGTGTTGGTGTCCGCGCGCACGATGACCAGCACGTCGTGATTGCCGGGCTCGGCCAGGCGCCGCGCCAACGTGGGCCCGAACGTGTCCAGCGTCACCATCTCGTTGTCCACGGCCATCGAGCCGTCGGTCGCGACCGTGATGCTGACGTTGCGCTCGTCCTCGGCCTCCCGCGTGCGGGCCGAGGGCAGGTCCACCGGCAGGTCGGCCACGGACATCATCGGCGCCGTGACCAGCAGGATGATGACGAGCACGAGCGCCACGTCGATGATCGGCGTCACGTTGATCTTGGTGATGGCTTCCGGATGACTGGTCTTCCGGATCATGTCAGCTCCCCACCACGGCGATCTGCGCCGCACCGAGGCCCTTCGCCTCGTCGAGCACGCTCACGAACTGGCCGTGAGACACCGCGTCGTCGCACCGCACCACGAGCATGCGGGTGGAGCTCGCCTCGAGCAGTGGCTTGAGCGTGACGGCCAGGGCTTCACGAGGAACGATCAGGCGATTCACGCCCACCGTGCCGTCGCCGTGGACCACGACCTCGATGCGCTCGGTGCGCGCCAGCTCCGGCGCGGCCTTGCCGGTGGCCGCCGCGTTGCGCACCGCGATGCTCGACTGGAACGCCATCGGCGTGGCGACCATCAGGATCACCACGAGCACGAGGCTGACGTCGATGAGCGGCGTCATGTTCGGCTCGTAGATGCCCCCGCCCTGCCGGGTCGCGAAACGGTTGCCCGAGCGCATGTCAGGCCGCCTTGGCCATCGGCGTGCCCTCTTCGCGCGCGGCGTCGACCGCGATGCGGAGTGAGCGGGCGTGGTTCTCCGACACGGTCAGCATCACCGTGATGCGGCGAAGGAAGTGGTTGTAGAGCATCACCGCCGGCACGGCCACCAGCAGGCCCGCCGCCGTCGTGAAGAGCGCTTCCGCAACGCCGGCCGCGACCACCGAGGGTCCCGCCGAGCCGGTCCGCGCCATGTCGTGGAAGGCGCGCATGATGCCCCAGACCGTGCCGAGGAGCCCGATCAGCGGGGCGGTGTTGCCCATCGTGCCCAGCCATCCCAGGTTGCGCTCGAGCTGGAGCCGCTGCTCGCTGAGCGCGATCTGCATCTTCTCCTCGATCGCCTGCGCGCTGAGATGAAGATTCTCCAGCACCTGCTTGGACACGGCGCCCACCGGATGCGTGGTCGCCGCGCAGGCCCAGATCGCTTCCTTCACGTTGCCGCTCCGCACCCGCTCCAGAGCCTGGCTGAGCATGGCGTCGGGGTTGCCGCGGCGGCGGCCGAAGTACACGAGACGCTCGAAAGCGAATCCGAGCGTGATGACGCTGCACGCCAGGATGATGATCATCACTGGGCTGGTGCGCATCGCCTCGACCCAGTCGAAGTTCTCGAACATCGTCTTCACTCCTTCCTGTGGAGATGTGCTCCTGGAACGACCGCGCTAGCGCCCGCGGCTCAGCGCGGTGGCGCGGTCTTCCGCCGCCGCCACCAGCTCGGGATCCTTCGCGTTGCGCATGATGTCCCGGTACGCGGCCAGCGCCCGGGGGAAGTCCTTCTTGGCTTCGTAGAGCGCGGCGGAGCGCGCCACCGCCGACAGGCGATACGGGTGGTCCCGGTCCGGGGCCGCGACGGCGCCTTCGTAGGCGCGCAGCGCGGCGGTGGTCTCGCCCTTCTGCTCGTGCAGACGTCCGACGCGGTAGTGGATCTCGATCGCCAGCGACGCCGACGGGCGGCTCGCGAGTGCGGTCTTGAACTCGCTCATCGCCTCGTCGAGCTTGCCGGCCACCTCGTCGAGGTCGCCGAGCTGGAACGCCACTTCCGCCGCGCGCGCGTCGTTCGGGAAATCCTTGCGGTAGGCCTCGAGCGCCACCCGGGCCTCGTCGGTCTGTCCGATCAGGCGGTTGCACAGCGCCAGGTTGTAGCGCGACGCCGCGCGCACGTCGGGCGCCGCGGAATCCTCGAGCACGTGCGTGAACGCGATCGCCGCCTGCGAGTAGTCCTTGGCTTCGAACTTCATGAGCCCGAGCCGGAAGTGGACGGTCGGTGCCAGCTCGCTGTTCGGGAAGAACGACAGGAACTGCTCGTAGGCCAGCCGCGCGTCGTCGGTCGCCTTGGCGAGCGCATAGGCGTCGGCGAGCAGGAACTGCGCATGATCGGCGGCCGAATAGCCGGGGAATTGGCTGACCACGCGGCGGAACTGCTCGGCCGCCTCCTTGTACTTCTTCTCGCCGTAGAGTCGCTTGGCGATCTGGAAACGGGCATCCGCGGCGAACGGGCTGCTCGGATACTGCTCGACCAGCTTCTCGAGCGTCTGCGAGCCGCCCGCGCTCTGGCTGAGGCGGTAGAGCGCGCGCTCGGTGCCGCGCGCCGCTTCCTTGGCCGCCGGCGTGCCGGGGAAGCGCTCGGTCACGGCCGCGTAACCGGCGAGCGCGTCGGCATCGTGGCCGGCGTTGTATTCGCACTGAGCCAGGCGCAGCATCGCCAGCGACGCCGCCGAGCTGCCGGCGAAGTGCTGGAGCAGGCCTTTGTACGCGCGCTTGGCTTCGGCGTAGCGCTCGGCCTGGAAGTAGACGTCGCCGGCGCGCGCCCAAGCGCGCTCCGCAAGCGGCGACGTCGCGCTGTCGCGCATGATCGTCTCCCAGCGGTCGACGGCGTCCCCGGCGCGATCGATGCGCAGGTACGCGAGCCCCGCCTGGTAGAGCGCCAGCAGGCGCTTCGGATGGGCCGGGAAGCGCTTGAGGAAGTCCTCGTACGCGGCCGCGGCGTCGCGATAGCGCTTCTGGTTGAAGCGCTCGTGGGCGATGTCGAGCACGGCGGCCGAGATGATGCGCACGTCGCCTCGCGCCCCCCAGCGCGCCAGCAGCCGCTCTTCGGTGGCGATCGCCAGGCTGTCCTGTCCCTGCCGCGCGTACGTCCACGCCAGGAGCTTCGTGGCCGAAGCGCCGACGGGATGATCGGGGAACTCACGCATCAGCGTCTCGAGCGTCTGCTGGGCCAGCGGGTAACGGCCCATCGCCGCCGACGCGTCGGCGTCGATCAGCAGCGCGTACGCCCGCCACGGCGAGCGGCTGCTCGGCATCTTCTCCAGCAGCACGTGCGGCGCGCCCGAGAGCTGGCCCAGGTCGCCGGCCCTGTGATAACAGAGCTCGAGCAGGCACAGCGCGGCTTCGACCAGCTCCTGGTGCTCGGGTTTCGCGAACACCACGTGCCCGGCCTGGTCCTTGGTGGTGGCGTAGCGATCGAGCACCAGCTGGAAGTAGGGCGCGGCCGCCATCGGCTTGTTCTGCTCCATCAGGCCGACTCCCGCGAGATACGCTGCGGCCGGGGCTTCGGGCTCGAGCGGATAGCCCGACACCACCGCTTGGTAGCTGCCTGTCGCGTCGGCGCGACGGCCCAGCGCATCGAGCGAGCGCGCCACGCGGTACTGCGCGCTGGCCGCCACCTTGTGCTGGAAGTATTGCGAGAGCACGCGGTTGAACTCGACGATCGCCTCGGCGGGCTTGCCCTGGGCGACCAGGGCTTCACCCACCAGGAACTGAGCGCGCGCCGCGACGTCGCTGCCGCCGTGGGTTTCGGCGATGCCGCGCATCAGATAGAGCGCGCTGTCCGTAGCACCGGTCAGGAACACCGAGCCCGCCGCGCGCAGCTCGGCCTCACGCTTCACGGCCGCGTCCTTGACCTTGCCGGCCACCCGCGTGAACTCCTCGGCGGCGCTGCGATAGTCGCGCGCGGCGAGGAACGAATTGGCCTTGCCGAGCAGCGCGTGGTCGCGCAGGGGCGAATCGGGATAGCGCTCCGCCACTTCCTGGAAGGCCGCCGCGGCCTTGAGGCGCGAGCCTTCCGCGTCGAAGCACAGGGCCTTGAGGTACGTCGCGACCGCGCCGGTCGGCTTCGGTCCGAGCAGGATGAGGGCTTCGCCCGACTTGCCGGAGAGATGCGCCGCCGTGGCGCGCGCCAGGATCAGCCGCGGGTTCTTCTCCATCCACGGCGCGCCGGACGTGACGGTGGCGAGCAGCTTCACCGCCGCCGGGACGTCGCCGCGGCGCATCGCGTTCCACGACTGGCCGAGCCGCGCGGCGGGGATCAGCGGGCTACTGGGGAATCGCTTTTCCCATTTCACCCATTCGCGCGCGGCCTCGGCGTCACGGCCCGCCGCCTCCATCGCCTCGATCGCGGCGAATGCCGCGTCGTCGGCGAACGGCCCTTTGCCGTCCCCTACCGCTTCCCCGAACGCCTGCGCGGCCTGGGGATAGTTCCCGAGCTCGTACTCGACCGCTCCCGAGAGGAATCGGGCCGCGGACTTGCGGTCGGCATCCAGGCCACCACGCACGACCTGCGCCACGGATTGCTGGGTCTGCTGGAGCGCGGCCAGACGGTCGGCTTCTGCCAGCAGTCGGTTTTGTTCGAAAGCATTCCCTACCTCCTGGAGCGATGGCGCGGCCTCGGACGAGCGCCGCGCGCCATGCACCGGCGCCGCCGCCGTCAACAGCAGAGCGGCGGCGGTCAGGATCCTGCGTGCCGGAACCGGCCGGATCACTTGACGTCCTCCGGCACGGCGCCCTGCACTGGAATCACGGGCACCGTTCCTTCGGGACCGGTGGTCGAGATCTCGAGCGTGCGGGCGGTCGCCAGCAGGGCGCGGCCCTCACGGTCCTTCACCGACAACCGGTAGCGGTAGACGCCGTCCGCCAGCGGCATACCGGTCTCGTCCTTGCCGTCCCACTGCACGTGCGCCGGGGGCTGGCCCTTGCCGCTGAAGCGACGCACGACTTCGTCCGCCTTGTTGATGATCTCGAGCGTCCACTCCTCGGGATCGGCCTTGGTGCGGGAGTTGAGCGCGATCTTGGTGACCGCCTTCTCACCGGTGGGCGAGAACACCGAGGGCTCGGCCTTCGAGCTGGCAAAGAAGCCGCCGAAGCGGTAGCTCAGACCCACGCGATGCGTCATGCCGAGCGGCTGGTCGGCGACCGCGTAGTCGACCTGGTACTGGGGCGCGAAGCGATAGCTGAAGCCGCCCGCACCGTACGCGTCGTCGTAGCCCACACGCAGCCCGAGGCCCGGCTGCACCCAGTACTCGGCGCCCGCGTGCAGCCGCGTGCCGAGTCCTTCCGACTGGTCGACCTGAGCGGTGATCATGGCGCGGCCGTTGAGGATCTGCGCCGCGGCGCCGCCGCGGATCTGCATCGGATAGGCTTCCTCGACGTCTCGCAGCTTGAGGTTCGGTCCGCCGAGGTTGGCGAACGAGATGCCGACGCGAACCATGGGCGTGATGTCGTAGGTGCCGCCGAGGTCGAACCCGAAGCCCTGGCCGCTGTAGTCCTCGACGGACTGCTGCACCAGCTTCAGGTTGGTGCCGACGGCGAGACGCTTCGAGAACGCTCGCGAGGCGGTGAACAAGTACGCCGTCTCGCCGTTCTTGAAGTTGCCGAGGTCGTCGTTCATGTCATTGGTGCGCTGGAACTCCCCCGAGCCCAGCGACACCATCGTGATGCCGAAGCTCGGCAGCCAATTGCCGGGAACCGCGAAGCCGAAGGCGTTGATCGAGGTCTGCTCGAAGAGCTGTGCGTTCTCGAAGCGCACTTCGTTCTGGTCCATGGCCGACAATCCGGC
>DASTBI010000180.1 GCA_035712145.1 Candidatus Eisenbacteria bacterium
TTCGGCATGACGTGGGACCCGAGTGGCGGCGCGCCAGTGTCGCAGTTCGGGTGGCACTTCGAGAAACAGACGTCATCGGGAAGGAGCGGGCCCAGTTTCGTCTTCGAGACCGTCCTGCTCGCCGGCGGCATCGAGAATGACCGAGTGATTCCGAACGCCACGTTCATCTTCGGCGTCCGCTTGCCGAACGGCGGAGAGCTCGGCGTGGGCCCGAGCTTCACGGTCAGTCCCAACGGCGCCAGCAGCGCGATCGTGGTGGCCTGCGGTCAGTCGTTCAAGGTCGGCGGCATTCGCGTGCCGATGAACTTCGCGGTCTCCCTGGATCGCGACGGACAGCGCATGTCGCTGGTGTCGGGATGGGCCATCCGTGACCGCTGATCCCCAAGTGGTCGGTTGCTCGCGGGTCTTTGGCGGGACCTGCGTCCATGAACGGACGTTGGGTTGAGCTCAAGCTCATCGTGCGGCGTGGGAGTGCTTGTCGCGGTACATGGCCCGGTCGGCCTTGGCGAGGCATTTAGGGAGTGATTGGCCCCGCTGGGCAGTTGCGACGCCGATCGAGAAACTGAGCGCCGGTCCATTCGTCGCGGCATTGTGCTTGGCGAGCAGCCGTCGCAGGCGATCGGCGGCAGCGGCCGCACCATGGTGTCCGACCGAGGGCAGCAGCACCGCGAATTCGTCTCCGCCCACTCGGGCGATCGTGTCCTCGGCCCGGAAGGCCTGGATCAGCACCACGGCGCAACGCTTCAGCATCTCGTCCCCAGCCGCGTGGCCCGAGTGATCGTTGATCTGCTTCAACGAGTCCACATCCAAGGCCACGATGCTGACGGGGAACTGGCGGCCTTGTGCCAGACGCGACATCCGCTCCTCGAAGAGATGCCGATTGGAGAGGCCGGTGAGGACATCGTGTCCGGAAAGGTAGCGGAGCTCCTCCTCGGTTTTTCGGCGTTCCGTGACGTCGCGCACGATCGCGATCGTGAGCCGGCCGAAGTCGCCGACGAGGGGGCTGAGAGCGATCTCCGCCGGGAACTCGCTGCCGTCCTTCCGCCGGGCGAGCAGCTCGAGCTCGGTGCCCATCGGGCGAACCGCGGGCGCCACCTCGTACGCCGAACGGTGTTGGACGTGTGCGGCGCGGAGACGCTCCGGGACCAGGACCTCGATCCACCGGCCGCGGAGCTCGTCGCATGAGTACCCGAGCATCTTCTCGGCCTGGGCGTTGACCATCACGATCCGACCCTTGGCGTCGGCGACGACGATGGCATCTGGAGCCGCCTCGAACAACGCGAGGCAGAAATCGCGAGAACCAATCGGGTCCTGGATCTTGTCCATGGCGTCCGCACGGCGCAGAAGAACGCGCCGCGGATCTTCACCCCCCGCGCTGCTCAGGATGAGGACTCCCCGTGTGCGCAGGCGGCCAGGATACCCCCGGGGACGCCTCCGTGCAGCCCCAACCGGCCACCCCCCTCGATGCTTCGCGATGAACCCGAACTTCCCTGTCACCTGCCGCCGAACACGCGCATGAGTGCCCCGCGCAGCCGATCCCATCGCCCTGCAGAAGTGGCTGGCACAGCGTGAGCATCTCCCGGGCCCGGAGTAGCCTGGTGCCCCGTGACGTGGTCGAGGCGGATCCTGAAGTAGATAGGAATGATTGGCTCGGTGGGGTCGCGGTGGACGCGGGCTGCCCAAGCCGTGCAAGACGGTTCAAACCACACAGGATGAATGGTCTTGAGGAGCTGCCAGGCACGTTCCCGCTCGTCATGGGATCCCTGCTCATCATCCCTTTGGCTATCACCGCTGTCGGGCGGACGCTCTCGGAACGGGAGGCGCGGAACGTCGTTCGCTGCGGATTCTGGCAACTCTTCGTATCGCCCGATTCCGATGACGCTCGTCCATTGGTCGCCGGCGACGATCTCGTCCACCTCGACGCAGACCCGCGGGTTGGCCCGCATCCACTCGACCTTCTGGCCAGGGAACGTAAAGCCGTACAGAATCCCGAGCACTTCATCGAAGGCGAAGTAAACGGGAACGACGTAAGGTTGGTTCTCCAGCGCGCAAGCCAACCTCGCCAACCTCGCCCTCGCCAGGATCCGGAAGCACTGTTCCCTGCTCATCTCACGGATCAGCATGACCCACCTGCATCGGTCATGGCCTCGGCCCACCTGGAGGCCCGAAGTCATGGACCAGGTCACTCCGCCGCGTCCCCGGTCGCAGTAACCCCCAGCAGAAGTCGCCCAGCCTGATGGCTCCGGACCGCATCAGGCGTGCCATCGCTGCGACGACGGCGATTCCGGAGGTCGATGCACGAGAAGAGGAACAGCAGCCAGTAGTTACGTCGAAGTGGCTCTCCTCGGCGGAAGTAGAATCAAGAGGATGCTCGCTCGACTGACCTGTCACTCTGACAGCCACGCCGAGCTGCCGCTCTTCGCGCGCGCGATGGTCATGCGGGCGGGGCCCGACGAGCGGAACCGATGGTCGGCCGATCCCCGATGGCCTCTTGAACTCGGGCCGCACCACACTTCTCGGTTATGGGTGCAGCCGATCCGGCGAACGCCATGGTTCGAGGCCCTCGCGTGCCATCCAGGGCACCAACGCCAGAGCGGCCATAGGGTCCGCCCACCACCACCCGAGCGTCGCGTTCAGCAGTAGCCCGGCCAGCGTGGTCAGCGAGAACCAGGCGCATGCGATGGTCTGTTTCGCCTCGATGCGAAGAGCGTCGCTCGAAAGGCGCCGGGCGAGCCGCAGCTTGCTCCACCCCAGCAGCGGCATCACGAGCGCCGCGGTCGCGGTCAGTATGATTCCCGCGAGGCTCTTGTCGGGATGGATGCCCGATCCAAGCAGTCGTCGGCCGGACTCGACCGCTACGGTTGCGGCGAGCAGGACGAGCAGCGCTCCTGCTGCCCGGGCGGCGCGCCGCTCGAGGGTCCGGAGCTCCGGCCCGCCGACACCTCGCAGCTCTTTGCGGAGCCGGGAGCCTACGATGCCGCCGCTCAAGGCCTCGATCAGCGAATCGAATCCGTAGGCGATGAGGACGAGCGAGCCCGCGGCCAGGCCGGAAGCCACGGCGACCAGGCACTCCACGACGTTCCACGCAACGGTGAGGTTTTCCAGCGCGACTCCGCGCCTCAGGGCCCGTTCTCGGATCGATTCGCCCGGCGCCGATCGCGCCACCGGGTGATCCGGGCCTGCCTCGTGCGACGCGGGAACCTCAATCATGCGACGACCGCCTTCCAAACGGGCCGCTGGTCCAGTCGCGGTATCCGAATCTGCGAAGCAGCTCACCGCACGTGAACGAT
The DNA here is from genome assembly GCA_035712145.1 of Candidatus Eisenbacteria bacterium. NCBI lineage: Bacteria > Candidatus Eiseniibacteriota > Candidatus Eiseniibacteriota bacterium. The sequence goes on from DASTBI010000180.1 coordinate 3,291, forward strand.
CCTCTTGAAGTCGACCCGCGCGCCCGCCTGGAGCTTACACAAGTAGACGCACGCCGCAGGGATCCAGCGCGAAGATCGATATTATGCGGTCCCGCCTCCAGCCGTCGATGGGAGAGGAGCGTCGATATCTTGCGCCCGAAGACGTCTCCTCCCGTGGGTAGTTCGGTTTCGGGCTATCGGACGTGAAGAGAGCAAGACGGCGGCTTCGGCACGGGCTGCCGCCGGTGGCCATGAGCCCGAATCTGGGCCGAACGTTGAGCGTTCATTTCCGAGGTCGACCATGTCCGAGATTGCTATGGATTGCGGCGAACGTCGCTTCAGCGTGAGGCGCCTGCTGGTTCCTTGGGCGCTGGCAACGAGCCTGGCGCTCGTCAGCATCCCCCGTCCTGCCGACTCGCAGACCGAGAAGATCGCGTTCGTTTCGGCGCGCGATGGCAACTCCGAGATCTACACGGTCAACGTCGACGGCACCGGCCTGGCTCGCTTGACGAACAACGCGGGCAGAGACGAGTTCCCGACCTGGTCCCCGGATCGTCAGCACATCGCGTTCCAGAGTAAACGCACCGGCAGCTTCGAGATCTATGTGATGAACGCGGACGGCTCCAACGTGGTACAGCGCACGTTCTCCGCCACTGGCAGCGAACACCCGACTTGGTCACCCGACGGCAACACGATTGCTTATGAGACGGTCGAGAATGGCAGCTTGAACATCTGGAAGGTGGGTGCGTGGTCCGGGAGCTCATCTCTCTTGTTCTCGGCGCCGGGCTGGGACGGCCAGCCGGATTGGTCGCCGACCAGTGCGCGGCTCGCGTTATCAAGTGATTTTGTCGCCTATGACTTTTCGTGGGACATCTACGTGGTGAACGCGGATGGATCTGGCTTCACCCGTCTGACCAACGGCAACATCTTCGATCGCATCGATTATCTGCAGCCAGCATGGGCCCCAAATGGGACGAGACTCTCGCTCGCGATCGTTCAGAGGATCGGCCTCGACGGGTCCGTCACGAGACTTGGCGTCATGAACGAGGACGGCTCGAGTCTGACGATTCTGGGCCTAGCGGCGTTCGAGACGCGGAGCTCATGGTCGCCGGATGGCCAACGGATCGTCTACACGTCGCCGACGATGGATGTCGTTTGGACTCAGGCCGACGGCAGCGCATCGGGCACCATCATCACGAATGGCTGGAACGCCGAATGGCAACCCCCGCTCGGTGCGACCAGCGTGGGGGACATTGGACGGCAACAGGCCAGCGTTCCGCGGGTGCTCACGAGCCCGACCCGAGGGCCGGTGCGCTTCGCAGTTGGAACGCACAACCCGGGCGACGCGTTGGACATCTACGACGTGAGCGGCAGACTTGTCGGCCATGTGCATCTGGGGGCGAGCTCGGAGTCACGGGTGGTGGCGTGGGACTGGCATCAGGATGGATGCCGTCCGGGCATGTACTTTGCCCGCTTGCGTTCAGCTTCAGATCCTTCTCGGACGGCGCGGTTCGTGATCTTGCGCTGATATGAACGTGGAGCCCGGATTGCGGTAGACGTCATTCTTGCCAGGCGCCCGCTGGGTTATGGGTGTTGGTACGAAGGCCCGATCCGTTATCGTTCAATCCATGCTTCGCCCAGGCAACGGCCCCGTCCTCGAATCGATCCGTGTCAACGCGCGTTACACGGTCACCCGAGAGCTGGGCCGTGGCGGGATGGCGGTGGTGTACCTGGCCCGCGATCTCAAACACGACCGCCCGGTCGCGATCAAGGTCCTGCACCCGGAGATCGTCTTCGGCGAAGCTGCCCAACGTTTCCTGCTCGAGATCCAGATCCTGGCGCGGCTCCAGCACCCTCACATCCTCCCCTTGCTCGACTCCGGCGCCACCGAGGAGATGCCATCGCGGCCGTTCTACGTGATGCCGTACGTGGACGGCGAGAGCTTGCGGCAGCGGCTCGCCCGCGAGGGCCCGCTTCCGGTCGCGGACGCACTGCGGCTGGTCCGAGAGGTCGGTGAGGCGCTGCACTACGCCCATGGCCAAGGGCTGATTCATCGCGACGTGAAGCCCGAGAACGTCCTGCTGTCGCAAGGCCACGCACTGGTCGCGGACTTCGGCATCGCCCGCGCGGCGGGCCTCGCGGCCGGCGGCCCGCTGACTCGAACGGGCTTCAGCATGGGGACCCCCGCCTATATGAGTCCCGAGCAGGCCGGAGGCGACCGCGAGGTCGACGCCCGGTCCGATCAATACAGCCTCGCCTGTCTTCTCTACGAGCTGCTCGCGGGTCAGCCGCCCTTTACCGGGCCCGACGTGCTCGCGGTGATGTCGCGGCAGATCCTCGACCCGGTGCCGCCGCTCACGACGCTTCGCCCCGGCGTGCCGGCCACCGTCCGAGTGGCTACCGAACGCGCGTTGTCCAAGATCCCCGCGGACCGGTTCGGGAACGTTCTGGAGTTCCTGGCGGCCCTCGAGGCTCCCGAGACGCCCGCGGCCCCGCCGAAGAAAGCAATCGTCGTGCTGCCGTTCGCCAATATGAGTCCCGATCCAGACAACGCTTACTTCGCCGACGGTCTGATGGAAGAGGTGATCGCCGACCTCTCACGGGTCCGAGCGCTCACCGTCATCTCCCGGACCTCGTCCGTCAAGCTCAAGGACACAGGCTGGGACCTCCGGCGCATCGGGCGGGAGCTCAACGTCCGCTACGCGCTCGAGGGCAGCGTGCGCCGCGCGGGTTCCACGCTTCGGATCACGGCTCAGCTGATCGACGTCGAGACCGATGGCCACCTGTGGGCCGAGAAGTACTCCGGCACGGTCGACGACGTGTTCGACCTGCAGGAGAAGCTGTCGCGCCAGATCGTGGAAGCACTGCAGATCACCCTGTCACCACCGGAGAATCGCGAGATCGCGGAGCGGCCCATCGCGGATATCCGCGCCTTCGAGTACTACCAGCGCGCGCGGCAGGAGTACTACCGGTACACCGCCGAAGGGATGGTGGCGGCTCGAGCCCTCGCGGAGCACGGGCTCGCCGTCGTCGGCCCCCATGAGGCGCTCTACGGAATCCTGGGCACGGTGTACGCCTGGTCGCCCACCTTGCTGGTCGGCGACGAGGAGACGACCCTTCGGGAAGCGGAGGACTGCGCCCGGCGCGCATTCGAGCTGAAGCCAGACTCGGCGTGGGGGCTCTCGATCATGGGACAGGTCGCCTATCGCCGTGGCCAGGCCGGAGAGGCCGTTCGGCTGCTGAGCCGGGCCTGCGCCGTCGAGCCCAACAATCCGGATGCGATGCACCAGCTCGGCGGAGCGTATCTGCTGGGCGGGCGCATCGGTCCCATGCGGGAGGTCCTGACCCGGCTCGTCGAGCTGGACCCGCTGAAGGCCAGCAATCACTGCCTGCTCGGGCTGAGTTACTCGCTGGGCGGCGACCCCTCGGCGGCGATCCCCACACACCGCCGGGCGGTCGAGCTCGATCCACGGAGCACCATCTGCCGGGTCTGCGCGGCCGTTGCATTCGCGGCTGCGGGGCGGGAGAGCAGTGCCGAGGCCATGAGCCAATTCGAGTGGCTGGAGCACCAGCTACCGGACGATCCCCTGGCGATGGTCGCGGTCCGTTTCTGGCGCGCGCTGACCGGCGACCGAACGGCTGTGCAGTCGAGCCCGAGCGCGGCGGAGCGCGCCATGGCGGAGTCGGATGAGTACTGGGCCTACCTGATGGCGGGGGCCTACGCTCTGGTGGGGGAGACGGACCAGGCCATGAGCTGGCTGGAGCATGCGGTGAATGCTCGGGGCTGGGTCGACTACGTCTACTTCACCCAACACGACCGTTTCCTCGAGAGCCTTCGCCCGACTGGGCGCTTCCAGGAGTTGATGGCCTCTGCGCGGAAGCGGTACGAGCGATTCGCGGATGACGGCTCTCCCACGCCGCAGCCCTCCTTGCACCCCCGGCACTAGCTCAGGACCGGAACTCGAATGAGATCATCGGGTGACGGGAGTGGACATCTCGCCGACTGGCTACCGACACACGATGAACTTCTTCATGTCGAGCAGAGCACCTGACTGAAGTCGGCACCAGTAGAGGCCGGGTCGCAACCGCCGCGAATCGAGCGTGAGCTCGTGAGCTCCGGGTGGAAGGGGCGCGTTGCTCAACAGCGTCTCGACTTCGCGGCCCTGGAGGTCGTGAATGGCCAAGTTCACGACTCCGGAAGCCGGAAGGCGGAAGCGGAGCCGAGCGAAGGAGACGGCGGGATTGGGAGAGACCATTTCCAGCAAAGCGGAGCGCCTCGGCAACTCAGTGTCGGGCACGGCGAGGACCACGTTTCCAAGACCGACGATTCCGCTCGCGGGGGTGTAGCGGATGCTGGTGAATTCTCCACCTGCGTAGACCGTGCCCGCGTTCAGGGTCAGCGCATTGGGTGCACTTGTGGCGTTGGGGTTCCACGACGGGTCGACCGAGCCGGTGGTCGCGTCCAGCGCCGCAAGCCGGTTGCGTGGCTGACCCCCGATGGTCGTGAAGAACCCCCCCGCGTACACCGTGCCTCCCTCCACGGCGAGCACATTGACCTGGCCGCTCGCCCCCGGGTTCCAGCCGGAGGCCAAGCCGGTATTGGCATCGACCGTGGCGAGCCGGTTACGCATCTGACCGCCGATCGACGTGAAGAGTCCACCCACATAGACCGTGCTTCCATCGACCTCGAGAGCGAGGACCTGATTGTTGGGAGCGGGGTTCCAGCTCGTGGCCAGCCCCGTCGTCGCGTCGATTGCCGCGAGCCGGGTGCGAGCCTGGCCTCCAATTGACGTGAACGATCCGGCCGCAAACACGGTATTGCCGCTCACCCTCAACCGATTCACGGTGCTGGTGGCGTTCGGATTCCAGCTCGTGGCGAGCCCGGTCGCGAGATCGAGCCCTGCGAGTCGCTCGCGCGGCTGCCCGCCGATGGTCGAGAAGCTGCCCCCGGCGTACAGCGTTCCGTTACCGACCGCGAGTGCGTTGACCGTGCTGCTCGGGTTGGGATTCCATCCCGCCGCGGCGAGACCCGTGGTCGCATCGAGCGCCGCCAGGAAGTTTCTCGTCTGTCCACCGACGGTGGAGAAGTTGCCGCCGACGTAGACCGTGCTGCCGCTCACGACCAGAGCTTCGACCGCGCCGTTGGAATTCGGATTCCACGCGTTCACTTCACCCGTCGTCAGATCCAACGCCGCGAGCCGATTTCTCGTCTGCCATGTTCCAATACTCGCGAACGTCCCGCCCAGGAAGAGTCCCTGGGTTCCGAGGACCATGGCGTTGACTGGGTTGTTGGGTCTGGGATTCCAACTGGTGGCGAGTCCGGTCGTCACGTCGACGGCTCCGGCGAAGGAACGAATCTGCCCACCGATGCTATTGATGAATCCCGCGGCGTAGAGGGTCGACCCGGTCAGGACCAGAGACGTCACGGCGCCGCTCGGACTCGGATTCCAGCCCGTGGCAAGGCCGGTCGACGCATCGAGGGCCGCGAGACCGATCCGCGTCTGACCACCAATCGTGGTGAAGTTGCCGGCGGCGTACACCGTCGGACCATCGGGAAGCAGCAGGCTCACGGTGGCGCTTGCATTGGGATCCCACGAGGTGGCAAGGCCGGTCACGGGATCCAGAGCCGCGATCCGATTGCGCATCTGACCGCCGATCGAGGTGAACATGCCGCCGGCGTAGATCACGCCTCCATGAACGGCAATGGCGTTGACCGTGCTGTTGGCCCCTGGATTCCACGACGTCGCGAGCCCGCTCGAGGCATCGAGCGCCGCGATCCGGCTGCGTGCCTGGCCTCCGATGGTGATGAACGTGCCACCCACGTACACCGTCGATCCGCTCGCGGCCAGAGCCGTCACCTGCGCGTTGGGGTTGGGAATCCAGGCCGTGGCCGAGCCCGTCGTCCCGTCCACGGCCCCGAGCAGATCCCGAGGCTGACCCCCGAGGGTCGTGAAGAATCCGGCCGCATACACCGTATTGCCGCTCACGGCGAGCACCCTCACGGCGTTGTCCACGTCGGGATTCCAGGGCGCGAGGGTTCCATCCGCCCGGATGTGAGCGAGGTTCGTCCTCGGCACACCACCCACCGCATTGAAGAACCCGCCGATGTACCAGCCTCCGGCGCCGTCGGGGGCCACTGCATGGATCTGTCCCGCGACTTTGGGGAACCCAGGCAGCGCCGAGCCGGTCGTAGCGTCGACCGGAACTCCCGTTCCCGAGGCCCGTCCCACCGCGGTGAACGACCCCGCGATGTACAAGGTATTTCCAGAGACGGCCTGGGCGAAGACGGACCCGTTGGTCACGTGGAGCTCCTGCCGAACGCTCTGGGCGCCGGCCACTTCAGCAAAGATCAGCGCACCGCACACCCATGGGGCCAGGCGCACCACGGCCAAGGAACGAGCTGGGACGCCTGGTCGAAACCGGCCCACGTGGTGATCGATCTCGTGGCTCACTTGGCCTCCGGGCGGTGGTTGTCGAAGCGCTGGACCGCGATCCGCAATGGTCCTCATTAGTCTACGTCCCAGTGCTAAGAGTGCATCGCCGTTTCTGCTCGCTGGTTCTTCCAGAAACTGGACGAGGGCGTGCGGCCGAACCCAACGATTGGAGGGGGTCTCCACGTGGCGTTCGCGCTGCCGACGCGAGCCGCCGCCCGGTTGGAGCTGCTGCGCGTGAGCGGGCGGCGAGTGCTGGCGCGCGAGGTCGGCTCATTGGGTGTGGGGCGACACACGGTGAATCTCGCCGCGGTCCGCAGTGTGGCGCCCGGTCTCTACTGGGTGCGGTTGACCCAGGGCGCGAACCGGCAGACGACGCGGGTGGCAGTGATCGAGTAGCTCGATACACGGCAGAGATTCGCGCGGCGCCCCGAGGACTCCGTTCCTTCGGGGCGCCGACGATGTTCCTGTGGCGGCGGTGCGTGCCTTTGGCGACGGGTCCAAGTCGGACCCATGATAGGTTCCGAGCAACAGCCCCCGCCCAGCACGCCAGGGGTTGAGAGTCCTGGAGCCCGCATGAACAAAGATCCCAAGACCATCGTTCGCGAAGGCTACGATCGTGCCTCATATGCCTATCGCGGTGACGAGTTCACGTCCCCGCGCTCCGGGTACGCCCACTGGTTGTCGCGGCTGACGCGCACCCTTGCGGCGGGAAGTCGGGTCCTGGACCTCGGGTGCGGCTGCGGCGTTCCAGCGAGCCGCGAGCTCGCCCGTCGTTATCGCGTGACGGGTGTGGACATCTCGCCGGTGCAGATCGCGCGGGCGCGCCGCCTGGTGCCAAGCGCGCAATTTCTGTGCGCCGACATGGCTGCAGTCGAGTTCGAGCCGCAATCCTTCGACGCCGCGATCGCCTTTTACTCGCTCATCAACCTGCCCTTGCCCGAGCAATCCGTGGTGATCGAGCGCGTGTCCGGTTGGCTGGCGCCCGGCGGCCGGCTGCTCGCGATCGTGGGCAAGCTGGCATCGACCCGGATCGAGCCGAACTTTCGCGGCGTGAGTGGCGCGGCCATGTACTGGAGCCACGCCGATGTGAAGACTTACCGTGACTGGTTCGAGCAAGCCGGATTCGTGATCGAGGCGGAGGGTTCCGAACCCCGCAACGGGGAACCGGGCTACGCGGTCCTCATCGGTCGCCGGGACGAATTGGGCCGCTGAGTCAGCCGTAGCAATCCCTAGCGAACAGAACTACGCACGTCGATCAGCGAGATAGGCTTTCACCACCAGGAAGGGACTCGTGTGGTAAAGCCTGGCCATATTCGCGAGCAGCGGCGTGGATGCCTGCGCTGTTCCACACTCGATTTCGCTCAGAGTGTCTTCTTGGATACCGAGGCTTCCAGCGGCTGCGGACGACGATAGCTCCGCATTGACCCGCAGCTTCGCCAGCTCGTTCCCGAGCGGGCGCGCCTTGTCCGTGTCCGGCACTTCGCGCGGTGGCATGCCGTTGAGATTAGTCGATCGTCCTGGTCCCAGACAGAGTATGATCGCCGCAGACATGGTGGGGATCGGTCGCCTCCCGCGCACACCGTGTACGTCCCCCAGAGACGTTTCGCCGCTGCCCGACCCGCGCGACCGCTCGAGGATTCTCGCATGGCTCTTCGTCGCGCTTGCGGCGTTTTTTCGCGTCTTTCCTCTTCCTCGTTGGAAACTCAGTGCGGGCTGCGATCCACGATCTCGGCGCTCCGTGGCCACTTGGGGGCGCTTGGGTTGTGGGCATGCGTGTGCCTGGCGGTGGCGTGGCCCGCGCCCGCGCGGGCGCAATTCACGGTGGGGGTCAAACTCGACTACGCCGCCGGCAATAACCCTTACTCGTGTGAGCTCGGGGATCTGAATGCCGATGGCATCCCCGATCTGGTGGTCAGCAACCAGACCGCCAACACGGTATCGGTGCTGCTAGGCAGCGGCGGTGGCGGATTCGGGGCCAAGACCACCTTCGCGACCGGGAACGCTCCCTACGGGGTCGCGATCGGTGACCTGAACGCTGACGCGAAACCGGATCTGGTGGTGGTGAATGCCAACGATTTCACCGTGTCCGTGCTGCTGGGCAATGGGGCCGGTGGGTTCGGCGCCAAGACCGACTTCGCAACCGGGGCGGGGCCCAACACCGTGTCGATCGGGGACGTGAGCGGCGATGGAAAGCCCGACCTCGTGGTGTCGTGCTACTCCTCGAGCTCGGTGTCGGTGCTGCTGGGCAACGGCAGCGGTGGATTCGCGCCACGGACCGACTTCGCAACCGGAACCAACTGCGTCTCGGTCGCGATCGGATACTTCAATGGCGACGGGAAGCCGGACCTGGTGGCCGCGAACTTCAACGCCAGCTCGGTCTCGGTCCTCATGGGGGACGGCGCCGGTGGGTTCGGCACCAAGACCGACTATGCGGTCGGGACGAATCCTCGGTGGGTGAGTGCTGGCGACGTGAACAGCGACGGCGTGCCCGACCTGGCTGTGGCCAACCAGGGCTCGGCAACCGTGTCGGTGCTCCTGAACAACGGAGGTGGGGGATTCGGGGCGAAGACCGACTTCGCGACCGGCAACGATCCGCGCTGGAACGGCATCGGGGACATGGACGGTGACGGTCGGCCCGATCTCGTCGTGGCGAACTTCCTTTCCCACAACGTCTCGGTGCTGCAGGGCAACGGCGCGGGTGAGTTCGCTGCCAAGTTGGATTTCGCGAGCGGCAACAATCCCGAGTGGGGCGCGATCGGGGACGTGAACGGCGACGGCAAGCTCGACGTGGTGACCGCGAACTACGGCTCCAACACGGCGTCAGTTCTGCTCGCCGCGCCGATGGTGGGACAGCGCATCAATCTTCCAGTCGCGTCCGCCGGCGGGATCGCGATGGCCGACCTGAACGGCGACGGCCTCGCCGACATCGGGGCCACGAATAACGCCACCAACACAGTCTCGGTTTGTCTCACGACGGCCACCGGGTTCGGCGCATGGACGGGGTACTCCACCGGAAACGGACCGAATGCCGTGGCGTTCGGAGATGCGAACGGTGATGCCAATCTCGACATGGTCGTCACCAACGGGAGCGACGCGACGATGTCGTCCTACGTCAATCAAGGGGACGGGACGTTCGGGCCGCGATCCGACGCCGGAACGCCGACCACCCCGCTGAACATGGTGTTCGGGACCTTCGTGGAGGGCGGCAGCGCACCGTTGGTCATGAGCCCCAGCCGGGTGACCCTGATGATGTCGAACGGCGACGGTACCTATCAAAGCGATGGGGGTGCCGGCGCCTTCAACTATCTCACCGGAAGCATGCCTCGGACGATCGCCGTCGGCGACGTGACGGGCGACGGGCACACCGACTTCGTCACGGGGAACGCCACCAACGTGAGCGTGTTGCCTTACGTCCTGCTGATTCCCCATCCGGCGCGGACCGATTTCACCCCTCCCGGTACGGGCCCCTATGGCGTGGCGCTCGGCGATCTGAACGGGGATGGCAAGCCGGACCTGGCGGTCACGACCCACTCTCGCACCGTGCTGGTCTATCTCAACACCGGCACCGGATTCGGCACGACACCGACCACTTACGCACTGCCGGCGAACACCCAGGTCGGCACCGCCATCCCATTGCCGATCAGAATGAGAGACCTGACGGGTGACGGCCGGCTGGACCTGGCCGTGGCCAGCAGGGCGGACAGCTCGGGCTTTTCCGTGGGGCAGTTGAGCGAGTTCCTGGGCGACGGCGTGGGCGGGTTCGGACCTCGCATCGACAGGCATGGATCGCTGTTTGGCATGGGGGATGTCGCGCTGGGTGATGTGAACGGGGACGGCCGCCCCGACCTCGCGTTCCCGGGCGTTTCCATCCTGCTCACACCTTCGCCAACGCGCACCGTGCTAGCCGCGGCGCCGAATCCGGTGACGCAGGGATCTTCGATCACGCTGACCGCCACGGTCCAGCCCACGCGCATCGTCCCTACCGCGCCGTCGGTCGGCACCGTGAGCTTCTTCGACGGGACCACGCTGCTCGGCTCCGCCCCGGTATCGTGGTCCGCATCGGGTAGCTCGCCGACTCTCTACACGGGCACCGCGACGTTGGCGCGTGCGATGAATCGTCCCGGGGTGCGGTCGTTGTCGGCGATCTACAGCGGTGACGGCCGGCGCGCCGGCAGCATCGCACCCTTGGTCGCTGAGGTGGTGCAGCCCTTGCCCGTGTCGGTGCCGGGTGGCTCGCCGGTGGCGTTCGGCCTCGCACAGCTGCCCAATCCGGCGCGCGGTGGCCGCGTGTCCGTTCGCTTTACACTCTCGAGCGGTACGCCCGCCGTGCTCGGACTCTTCGACCTCAACGGTCGTCGACTTGCCGCGCACGACGTCGGCAAGCTCGGAGCGGGCGCTCACACGCTGGAGCTTTCGGAACGACCGATCACGCCGGGGATCTACTTCGTATGCCTCAAGCAGGGCCCCAACGTGTCAACGGCACGCGTGGCTGTTCTGAA
>DASTBI010000181.1 GCA_035712145.1 Candidatus Eisenbacteria bacterium
GCTGACCTGGCCCGGGTGCAGGTTGCCCGAAGCCGCGATCCCGAGGCCGCCCTGGATCATGGCCGCGAGGTCGGTGAGGATGTCGCCGAACATGTTGCTCGTGACCACCGTGTCGAACCACTCGGGATTCTTCACGCACCACATGCACGCCGCGTCGATGTAGGCGTGCTCGCGGGTGATGTCCGGATATTCCGCGCCCACCTCGGCGAAGGTTCGCGTCCACAGGTCCATCGCGCGCACGGCATTCGCCTTGTCGACGAGTGTGAGCTTCTTCTCGTCGCCACGCTTGCGCGCGAGCTCGAACGCGTAGCGCATGACGCGCTCGACACCTTTCCGCGTGAACAGGATCTCCTGGGTCGCGATCTCGTCGGGAGTGCCCTTCTTGAAGAAGCCCCGCATGCCGGCGTAGGCGTCTTCGGTGTTCTCCCTCACCACCACGAAATCCACGTCCTCGGGAGTCTTGCCCTTGAGCGGGCACAGGTGCTCCGCGTAGAGCTTCACCGGACGCAGGTTCACGAAGAGATCCAGCTCGAATCGCATCTTGGCGATGATGCCGAACTCGAGCAGGCCGACCTCGATGCGCGGATCGCCAATCGCTCCGAGCAGGATGGCGCGCTGCTGCTTCACCTCCGAGAAAGCGGCGTCGGGAAAGATCTCCTTGGTCTTCAGATAGTGCTCGGCGCCGAAGGGATAGCTGGTCGGCTCGATCCGGAAACCTTCGATCGCCGCCACGCGCTCGAGCACGCGAAGCCCTTCGCGCACGACCTCCGGGCCGATGCCGTCGCCTGCGATCACCGCGATCGAATACGTCTTGCTCATGGTCCGTCCTTTCGCACGGACGCGGCCCCGCCGCCCGTTGGATTGAAACTGAAATCCATGCTGACCCAGACCGCATGCGGGGAGCCGAGCTTGATGGCGGGCTTGAAGCGCCAGGCCGGAACCGTGCTGAGCATGCGCGTGATCTTCCACTCGGCGATCGCACCGGCCGGGAACCAGGGAAAGTCGTTGATCACCGGCCGGCCCTGCTCGTCGATCAGCAACGAGAGAATCAGCTGCAGGGGCCTGACGCCCTCCGGAATCGTGTCCGAGAGCGCCGGGCCTTCGGGTGAATACGTGATCACCGCTGGCACATCGACCTCGACGTTCTCCTCGGGCTTCGGGCCTTCGGGCGCGGTGATGAGGCCCGCGCGGCGTGGGCCGGTCAGAAGGGTTGTGGGAAGGCTGTCGGGAGCGAGGCCGGGGATGCGTGACCGGGTCATCGCCAGCGCACCGGGAACGAACGCGGAATCGATCGTGACCGCGCGGCGGAAAGCTTGTTGCGCCTCGGCTCGCCGGCCGCTCTTCCACTCCCAAAGACCGACCAGGTAGTACGCTTCGGGAAGCGTCGGGTCGAGCGCCGCGGCGTGCGCAGCCGCTTCTCGCGATTGGGCATCGCGCTTCGTCTGGCCCGCGGCGACCGCCAGCACCAGCCAGTCCTTGCCACTCAGCGGTCGCGACGCCACGGACTGGACCGCCGCTTCATGAGCCTCGGGCCAACGCGCCTTCATCGCCGCCACTTCAGCCCGCGCTCGCCAGATGTACCAGGCCCAGCCGTCATAGCGGCCATTGAGCCACGCGCCTTCCCGCCGGTAGGGGTATTCCACGCGACGTGAGTAGGGCAGTGTGTCCTTCACGGCCGCGTCCATCAGCGGCGTATACAGGCGGGCGAAGGCGGAATCGATGGCGCCCGAGCGCGCCTCGTCGAGCGCCAGGAACAGCTCGAGATCCGCGTCGGCAATGACCCGCTTCTTCAGGCTTCGAAGACCCGAAGCGGCACGCGCGTAGGCTCCGGCGTCTTCCATCTCGCGCGCCTCGCGCGCCAGCTCGTGGACGGACTTGGAGGATTCCGACGCAGGTTTCGCCGCCGGTCTCTTCGCCGTGGCGGGCTTGGGCGTGGTGGATGGATTGGAAGAAGATGGAGCGGGAGTGGCAGCCGGCGCGATCCCGACTCCCAGGGCCAGCGCCAGCATCAAGGCAACCGTCGTGACGGCGGCCGCGCGCGCGGGGCCGCGGAGAGCGGGGAGCTTCACGAGACGCGGGATCCCGAGACCGATTCCAATACCGCCTGAATCTCGCCGTCCGTCAGCACGCGATCCACGCTCTTCGCGCGATCGAATACCGCCTTGATGCGGTCCGGGGTCGCTTCCAAGCCGCGGCTCTGCAGCCAGAACACGACGTTGCTCTCGCCGCTCATCGGTCCGACTTCGATCTCCTGCCGGCGTCCCACGAGGCTCGCGGGAACACCGGAGTACACGCGATCGGCCAGCCAGTCTTCGCCCTTCTTGAATGCCTTGATCACGGCTGCCGCGTGGACGCCGGTTCCGGTACGGAACGCGTCGCGGCCGACCACCGGATAGTTGGGCGGGACCGGGACGCCCGTCGTGCGCGCCACGATCTCGCAATACTCGGGCAGCGCGGTGAGATCGTTCTCGATCCAGCCCAGGAGCTTGAGGTTGACCAGCAACTGATCCATGGGCGTATTGCCCACGCGCTCGCCGATACCGATCGCGCACCCATGAACCCGAGTCGCGCCGGCACGGATCGCCGCGATCGTATTCACGACCGCGAGTCCGCGATCCGAGTGCCCGTGCCAGTCGAGCTCCACATCGGCCTGACTCTCCCGCACCACTTCGAGCGCGAACCGCACCAGGTTGGCCGCTCCGGTAGGCGTGGCGTGCCCGACGGTGTCGCACAAGCAGAGCCTCCGCGCGCCGCAGCGGATGGCCGTGAGGAAGAGCTGGCGGAGCTGCTCCGGCCGAGCCCGCACCGTGTCCTCGGTGACGTACATGACCGGCAGCCCATGCGAGACCGCGAACGACACCGCTTCCTCGGTGTGCTGGAGCATGGTCTCGAGGGTCCAGTTCTCCGCGTATTGACGAATGGGAGAAGAGCCAATGAAGGTGCAGACCTCGATCGGAATCCCCGCCTTCTGTGAGATCTCGACCACCGGCTCGATGTCATGGCGCAACGTTCGGGCCGCGCAATTCGCACGGATCGAGAGGCGGGCGTTCCGGATCTCCTGCGCCAGCCGCAGCACATCCTTCACAACGTGTGGACCAGCCCCCGGCAATCCGATGTCGGCCGTGTCGATCCCCAGGCGGTCCATGAGGTGGAGGATGGCCACCTTGTCCTCGATTCCAGGACTCTTGACCGACGGGGACTGGAGGCCGTCACGAAGCGTTTCGTCGTCGAACTGGACCCGAAACGATGGTGGATCCCAGCGTTCCCCGGCTTCGTTCCAGTCGTAGATCAGATCTCGGTCTTCCATGGTCTGGTAAGGTAGGAAAGTCGTTGGAACAAGAGCGGGCATCAGGAGGTAGAGTCCGACAAGTATCGCCGGGCCGGAGGGCCGTGCAAGTCCAAACCTAGGCCGACTAGGGGCTCCAACCCATGGAGCGTAGGGCACGGAAATTGATAAAGCAGGGCGGGATTTCCGTCCACCCGTTGCAACTCGCAAACCTCGACGACCCCACAATGATCGCGACCAGGCTTCGGTTCCACATCCTTCGGACACTTCCCGTGCTGGCCGTGCTGTGCGGCCTGGTGATCGGGACGGGCTCGGCTTTCGCCGGGGTCCGCATCTACGTGGACAAGAACGGCGTCGGCGGCGCGCCGAACGACAGCCGCGATCGCACCACGGCTTCCAGTCCGTCCACGCCGGTGGCTACGATCGAGCGAGGCATGACCTTGGCACTCGCCGGCGACACGGTGCTCGTCAGGGCCGCGACCTTCGTGCGTTCCAGTCCGCTCGGGCTCGGCAAGGGTGGCATCGTCCTCAAGGCCTACCCCGGCGAGCTCGTGAAGCTCGACTTCTCCGGCGCCTCGACCGGCAACGGCATCAACTTCGGGGCCGACGGTATCACGCTCGAGGGATTCGAGATCACCAACGCCCCCGAAGAAGGCGTGAGCACCTGGTTCACAAGCAACAACACGATCCGCAAGAACCACATCCATCACTGCGGTCTCGTGCTGGTCAACAACAAGTACCAGAACGGCATCGCGGCCTACGGGTCCAACATCTTGATCGAGCAGAACCTGGTCCACGACACCGGCTCGCACAACATGTACATCTATGGTGACCGCATCACCGTGCGCAACAACGTCTCGTACGCGACCATCGCGCCGGCCGACCGCGGCTCCTATGGAATCCAGATCGGGACCCCGGGCGCCAACTGCACCAACATCACGATCGCGCACAATGTGTTCGCTGAGAGCAAGAACCGTTCGTCGATCGTGTTCTACTCGCCGAATGCCACGATCAGCAACGTCGTGATCGTGAACAACGTGCTCGTCAAGAATCCCTACAGTCCTGTCTACGTGTACAGCGACGTCGGCACCACGTTCAGCAACATCCAGATCAAGAACAACATCTTCTCCGAGAACGGCCGCGGGAACTGCGTCTTCTTCACCAACACGAACAGCTGTTCCACGCCGCCCAGCACGTTCAGCGTCAGCGGCAATCTGACCTTTGCCAGCCAGTCATTGATCGGCTTCCGGAATCTCGGCGCCCACGATTACTTCCCGGTCGTCGGGTCTTCCATGATCGACCGCGGATTGGCCGGTTACGCCACCAACGATTTCACCGGTACGCCTCGTCCTCAGGGTACTTCGGTGGACATCGGCCCTTTCGAAGCGATCAGCGGGGGGGGAGTCGACGTCATTCGCCCAGCGGCGATCGGTGATCTGAACTAACCTCGGCTTACTTCACTGGCCGGGCGCAGGGCGCCAGCAACGGCGTCTCGCGCCCGGCCGGTTTTCGTTATCCTGCGCGAGCGCCTGATCCATACAGGCGGATCGGCATCTTCGAGAACCAGGGGAGGGAAGCTCGGGTGTCCGAGCGGAACGCCGCAGCCGTGCTCGACGCCACGGACGAAACGCTGCTCGCCGCCGGCATCGGCTGGAAGGTCGCGAGCTGGACCCGGGCGATGCGCGAGGCGTTTCAATACCTGCCCGGCGACCTTCACGGGAAAACGCTGGTCGAGCTCGGCGGCGGGCGCAGCGGGCTCAACCTGTTCCTCGGCCGCCTCGGCTGCCGCCTCTTGTGCATCGATCGTCGCCTCGACTTTTCGAAGGAGTGCCGGGATCTCCACCATCGCCACGGCGTGGCGTGCGAGCACGTGCTGAGCGACGCGCGCCGCCTGGCCTTGCCGAGCGCGAGCGTGGACTTCGTGGTGATGAAGTCCGTGCTCGGCGGTGTTTACTCGGAGTTCGGCCGCGAAGGCGCTTTGGAGTGCGTTGCCGGCGTGCGCGAGGTGCTGAAGCCGGGCGGCGCGATGATCGCGCTCGAGCAGCTGCGGGGCGATCCGATGACCGGGTGGCTGCGGCGGGTGAAGTTTCCGACCCGCCGATGGCATTACTTCACGATCGAGGAGTTCACGCCCGGGACGTCGTCGTCGCTGGTCGAGGGGTTCGCGAGGGTGCAGTGCCGGGCGATGACGGTGACGAGCCACAGCGCCGAGGACTGGCTCGGGCACCAGAGCCCGATCGTGCGCGGCGCCGTGGCCATGGATCAGCTCATCGAGCCGATGGTGCCGCCCAACTGGCGGCACCTGATCTCGGTGGTCGCGACGGCGGCTTAGGGGTTTCGCTACCGAATCAGAGCCACCTTTTGCGACCAGGACCCGGCCGGGGTCTCGAAGCGGACGAAGTAGATCCCCGCGGTCGCGGAACGGCCGCGGTCCAGTCCGTCCCATGTCGCCGTGTGACGACCTGCGGGGCGAACGCCGGCAGCTAGACGCCCGACCAGACGTCCGGTGATGTCGTAGATCCCGAGCCTCACGTTTGCCGCGCGTGGTAACGCGTAAGTCACGCGAACCGGACCTGGATTGGGATTGGGCCGGATGTCCTCGAGTGCGAATGCCAGCGGCAGGTCCTCCACCGCCGTGGTGCGGCCCACGATCTCGGCGAAGATCGTCTTGTCGGTATCCATGGTCACATCGAGCGGATTGGCATTACCCGATGCGTCGCCCAGCCACTGGTTGAACCCCGCTCCTCCAGAAGGTGACGCGATCAACGTCACGTGCTCGTCCACGGCGTAGCAGCCCTTGGCGGGGATGAACTGAACATTCCCGTTGGTGGCCACCGCCTGCAGCCATGAGCCACCGGCGCAATCCAGACGCTTGGTGTCCTGCCGATACGATCCAGCGGGAGTGATCCCATTGGCGACCAGCACGAGATTCATGTTGGGCTCGTAGACCGCAGAATGGAAGTAGCGCGCGGTGAGCGGCAGGCCGCCTGTCGGGATCCTGGTCCAGTAAGGCTGGAACTCGAGCGAAAGACCCCAGACCGCATCCATGTTGCTCCCACCGGGGCCGAGCCCTGAGATCACCAGCATGCGGTCGCGGTCTGTGTCGTAGATCCCACGAGCAAGATAGGACTGAGGAGCTGGATCACCCGATGATGAGAGCTGTGTCCACGCGGGAGCTCCCGAAAGGGAAAGCGCCCAAAGGTCGCTGAAGATCGTCAGGCTGCCCGCCTCCTGCGCTCCACCTTGGATCAACATCCGATCCCGCACCGGATCGTAGACACCGACGTGGCCATACCTCGCCGCCGGTGGTGTGCCGGACGGGGAAAGCTGGGTCCATGTCGGTGTCCCAGCCAGACTCAATTCCCAGACCTGGTTGGTGTTTGGATAGCCGCCGAACAAGATCACTCGATCGCGAAGCGGATCGTAGATCGTCGAGAAGGCGAACCGTCCGGGCGGAGTAGTTCCCGCCGTGGCCACGAGCGACCAGGTGGGAGTGCTGCCCATGGAGAGCTGCCATACGTCGTTGGGTGGCGATCCGGCGTTTCCGCAAATCACGAGCATGCGGCTCCGGATCGGATCGTAGAGGAATCCCGCGGCGTTCCGAGGCGAAGGCGGTCCACCGGTAGGAGCGAGCTGCGTCCAGCCGCCGGCGACGGTGAATTGCCAGAGATCGTTCAGGAAGTTGGCGCCGTCGTAGCCGCCAAATCTCAACATCCTGCCGTTGACCGGATCCCATGCCGCCGATGCGCCCGCGCGGTTCAGGGAAGCCGTGGCGGCCATGGTCCACGCCCCGCAAGCGGCAGGTGGAGTGACGAAACTCGCGGTGACGGTCTTGTTCGCATCCATCAGTAGGCTGACGGGGTTGGAGGTGCCCGTCACGTCCCCGTTCCATTGCGAGAAGGCGTACCCGTCCGCGGGCACGGCGGTCAGCTCAACGGTGCTGCCGCCCGGATAAGCGCTTTGATTCGGAGATCGCGTCACAGTCCCCGAGCCGCTCGGAGAGACGTTGGTGGTCAGTGCGAAAGCATCGAAGCTGGCGGTGATGTTCTTCGATGCGTCCATGGTGATGACCAGCGGATTGTCCGTGCCGCTGGCATCGCCACTCCAGCCCAGGAATGGAAAGGGCGAAGTCGAGGCCGTGAGGGTGACCTGGGACCCCGGTGGAAAGACGCTTTGGTTCGGACTCTTGGCGACGGTCCCACTCCCTGAAGGAGTGATGGTCAGGTTGAGCGAGTAGCCTGTGAAGTTCGCCGTGATGTTCTTTGGCCCATCCATGGTCACGGTGAGTGGGTTTGTCGAACCGCTCGCGTCACCGCTCCAGTTGATGAAGCCGAAGCCGGTCGCGGGGTTCGCCGTGAGCGTGACCTGGGTCCCTGGTGGGAACGAGGGGAGATTCGGGCTTCGGCTGACGGTGCCGGACCCCGCCGGCGCTACCGATGTGGCCAGCGCGTAGGTGACAAAGTTGGCCGTGATGTTTTTTTGCCCATCCATGGTCACAATGAGCGGGTTGGTCGTTCCACTGGCGTCGCCGCTCCAGCCTGTAAATGCATAACCTGCGGCAGCGTTCGCGGTGAGGGTCACCTGCGAACCCGGTCCGTAACTCGGCTGGTCCGGACTCTTGCTTACCGTTCCGCCGGCAGTCGGGGAGGATTGGGCAGTCAGGACGTACGTCGCGAAGTTGGCGACGATGGTCTTGTTCGCATCCATCGTGATGGTCAGTGGATTCGCATTGCCACTGGCGTCTCCGCTCCAGCCTGTGAATCCGTAATAGTCAAAAGGATAGGGATAGAGGGTGACTTGCGAGTTGGCGGGCTGACAAGCGCCACTCGGGTCCTGTTGGATCAATCCGCCAGTTGAGGGAGCGGCCGTCAACGTCAAACCGAACGATGGCGGGAACGAGAGCGCCCAGATGTCGTTGTAGTTCGTGCCGAATTGATTTCCGCCGAAGACGAGCATCCGATCATGAGTAGCATCCCACATGGCCTGGGTATAGCCCCGAGCGTAGAGAGTGTTGCTCGTTTCCATCGTGCTCCAAGTCGGTGCGGCCGACAGATCGAGCGCGTAGGTGGCATGGTTGGTCCCTCCGCCGATGATCTCTCCGTAGCTGACGATCAAGCGATCACGAACGGGGTCGTAGACGCCGAGATGGGCCCCTAGCGGAGGAGGAGAGCCGCCCGCAGTCGTTAGCTGGCTCCAGCTCGGTGTTCCGCTCAACGTGAGAGCCCAAACCGTGTCGTCGTTCCAGCCATGGGTCAGCATGCGGTTTCGCGGCGAATCGAAGACCGACACGTGGTATTGGCGCGCCGGCGCCGGTCCCCCCGTGGGGCTCAATGCACTCCAGGACGTACCGCCGGCAAGGGACAGCGCCCAGACGTCCGAAAGAGCGTTGGAGCCCAGATCGGCGCCACCGTAGACGACGATGCGGTTGCGTGGTGAATCCAGGATCGCCGTGTGCACGCTGCGAGCAGGCGGAGGCGTACCCGTCGGAGTCAGATGGGTCCACGTCAGCGAAGAGAGAGACAACTGCCACGTGTCGTTGAGCACGCCGTCCTCGTCCGCCCCTCCAAACAGGATGAGGCGGTCGCCCGCCGGGTCGTAGGTCGCGGTGGCGTCCTTTCGTGCCGTCGGCCATGTGGCCGTCGGACCAGACTGTGACCAGGCATTTCCGGTGAACGAATACATCCATAGATCGCGAGCCAATTGTTGACCCGGATTGGTGGACCCACCGAAGACGACGAGCCGTTGGCGGGAAGCGTCATAGATGACTCCGGCGCCCATTCGAGGGGGAGGAACCTGCCCCGCCGGCGTGAGCATGGACCAGGCGGGAGACCCAGCGAGGTTGCCCAGGGTCCAGAACTGGTCGGCGGCGAAGGACAGCATGCGCTGGCGAATGGGATCGTAGATGGAAGCAAAAGTGTATTGCGGCGCCGGCGTCGGCCCCGTCGGAGTCAATTGCGTCCACCTGATCGGATTGGTGTAGCTCAGGCTCCAGGTGTCGAACAGCTCGATGCCGTTGGTGTCCCATCCGCCGAAGATCAACATTCGATTCCCCGGCGCATCGGTGATCGCCGTCTGACCGCCGCGTGCGACGGGCGGTCCACCGTTGGGACTCACCAGGCTCCAGCTCGGCGATCCAGTGAGCGTCAGGGCATACACATCGCCAAGAGTGTTTCCATTCCCGTCGTAACCCCCGTAGACGAGCATCCGATTGCGCGGAACGTCGTAGACGGCGGTGTGACCCGACCGTCCGGGCGGTGGCGTGCCCGTTGGAGTCATCTGCGTCCAGGTCGGAGTGCCGGAGAGTGAAAGCGCCCACACATCGTTCGCCGCGGAGGCCCCGCACATGTGTTGTCCACCGAAGAGGACCATCCGGTCGTTGACAGGGTCGTAGATCGCCGAACTCCAAGCCCGATCCGGCGGGGAGTAGTCGCCCGCGACTTCGATCCCGTTCCAGGTGGGCGTGCCGGAGAGAGTCAGCTCGTAAGCGTTCCCGGGACAGTCCCCACCACCTGACCAGGAGCCATTCGCCCAGAACCCACCGAATGTGATCACCCGATCCCGTAGCGGGTCGTAGATCGCCGCGGCTCCATATACTCCAATGCCAACGGTGCTGAAGTTGTCGGTCGGGACTTCAGTGAGGCTGGACGTTCCGCCAAGCGATACGGACCACAAGACATCGGTGGTGTTCCATTGGCCAGCGTAGCCACCCAGGACGAGGAGGCGATCGCGAGCAGAGTCGTAGACGGTGCAATGCCCGTCGCGCCACAAGGGAGACTGATTCGGACTAAGCTCGCTCCAGGCCCCGCAGACGAGATTGCCTGTAGCAATGGCGGAGGTGGAGGAAGGAGAAACCATTCCGAATGGGGATTTCGGAACGCGTGTTGGCATCCGCGCGGCACCGTGTCGTGTCAGGGGATCGGGCGCGGTGATCGTGATCGCGTTAGCGCTCGAGGCAGCGGCGAGGAAGGCGAGGAGAGCGATCGTAACGAATCGGCGGGTAGGGGACATGGCAGCCTCCGCAGGTCGGGCGAGGAAGGCGGCCTGCGGCTCTCGCTCGACTACTTGGGGAGTTTACGCCCCTGTTAAGTCCTGTCTATCCCTTTCGAGGATTACGGCAATCCCCTAAGTCCTACTAGCTCAACGCA